>JAATGD010000139.1 GCA_015654965.1 Hyphomicrobiales bacterium | reverse complement strand
TGCGCAACTGGTCGAACAGAACGCTGCTCAAGTAACGCTCGCCGTAGTCAGGCAGCACCGCCACGATTGTTTTGCCTGCAAAATCGGGGCGACTGGCGATCACTGTCGCGGCATAAAGCGTTGCGCCCGCCGATGTACCTGCGAGGAGGCCTTCCTCACGAGCAAGGGCTCGCGCGGTGTGAGCAGCCTGTTGCGGGCTTAGCGGTATGATTTCATCAACAATGTCGCGATCAAAATTCTGAGGCAGTTGCTGCGCTTCGGCCTCCGTCACGTTATGGACACCATCTATTTCTGGCGGGTTCGGATTTTCGTCGGTCGGGAGGGTGGAAACATCAGGCTCGGAAATCGTCAGCCAAATGTCGGGATTTTTCTCTTTCAGATAACGTCCTGCGCCAGAGATCGTGCCCCCAGTACCGACGCCCGCGACGAAAACATCGACCACACCATCGGTGTCGCGCCAGATTTCGGGGCCAGTTGTCCTGTAATGCGTTTGCGGATTGGCCGGATTGGCAAGCTGATCGGTGAAATATGCCTCGGGGTTTTCGCTTCTTATGATTTCACTGATTTTTTCAAGCGCATCTGGAGCAAGAAAGAATGAATTCGGAATCCGCACGACCTCGGCGCCGTAATGTTCCAGTAAACGGAATTTATCGGGGCTGATATTATCACTGGCATAGAATTTTGCCTTGTAACCATGTGCGGCGGCAACAGCGGCAAGGCCAATGCCGGTATTGCCGCTTGTCACATCGACAATTGTTCCACCGGGCTTGAGGAGATTGCGCTCCTGCGCATCCCGTATCAAAGACCAGGCAATACGGTCTTTTACGCTTCCGGCTGGATTGAGATACTCTACCTTGACGAGAATACGTGCGCCCAGACCGCGATTTTGACGATAACGATGCAGCTCGAGAAGCGGCGTGTTGCCGATCAGGTCTGTGATGCTATCATTGATATGTGCCATAGAGATCACTTTCGTCCATAATTATATAAAGTATTTATAGAATATATGGGTGATGACCGATGGAAAAATAATGTAATGATTAATTATATTTCACATATTGGCTGGATAATTCTCTTTTTCGTTCTATTTTAGAATATTTATCTTCATAATAAAAATATTGGTTTTAATCACGCGCTGTCACTCATCTCATTCAGAAATCACGAAACGGATTTTTGGAAAACATGATAAATCAATATACTATAGAAAATTCGTCGGATTTGATCAGATTGATCTACCCTCTTGTAAACTGAATGACTGTTCCTCACTTTCGATAAATCCACTGTGCCTATGTAAAAACAGTATCTATAAAGCAGGAGATAAGCGGTAAATTATTCCCTCTGATAGCAACAATAGGCACAGTAATTTGCGCCCTTATTGGAGGTCGTCATGCATGCTTTCGTTCAATGAAGCATGGACCTTTTCCCAGTTAGAGCGCTGATCTGATTGAATCAGATCGGCGCTCTCACTCCCTTTATTTTAAGCATAATCTTGTCGATCCTCGTTGAACGAAGGTCAGTTTATGCTCTAAAGAAAAGATTGGATATTCTCAATTTGTTGTTTGTCTTACTCATCATGGCTCCGCTTGCTCGAGAAGTGTAGCCTTCGGAAAAAGCGGCGCGGTTTATGCGCCGCTTTTGCGTTAACAGCAATGTTGAGGAAGTCGCGCCATCCTTATCGATAATCGCGAAATATATTCAGAATGTGCGCTGGAAACGAATGGTGCCCTGTATGGCATCCTTGCCTACACTGCCGGCCTGGCGAAGCGGATGGTCGCTATCCCATTTGGTGTAGGAGAATTCCGGCGTGATGGCAAAACCGGGAACGATCGTATAAGCCACATTGGTCGTAACGGCAGTCTTGCCCCAGTCTTCGTATCCGACTTGCAGATTGAAAGCCGCCTTTTTGGTCGCATTGAATTTCAAGCCACCCCATGCGGCCCAGTCGCCGCCCCATTTGCCGTAGTTCTGGTCTGTCGTTTCAGCGGAAGAATAGGCACCTTGTGCCCAGACCGAGAAGCGATCAGTGATGATGATATCGCCGCGAACCTTGGCAGCCCATTCCTCTATGACCGAGTCATAAGCGACCACACCGGCAATGGACCCCCATTTGCGCTTGTATTTTAGACCCACGACTGCATGCGGAACATAGCCATCAATGATATATCCGTCTCCACCTTCTTCCAGAGCAAGCACGGCGGACAATCCATTGTCGGCATTGAACGTATAGGAAATCTTACCTGTACGGCCATGGCCCGGATTCAAAGCGGTGTCATTAATGACATTGCCCAAAGCCCCGGTGAATGACTTGAATTCCGTATCGTCGATACCAACCCTCAATCCGCCAAGCTGGAGATAGAGATAATCGAAGGTGACATTAGAGGTTGACGAGCCATATTCGCCGTCTTCCCGGGAGTTGTTGCCGGTATAATTGAAACGCATTTCGGCATAGGTCAGCAGAGTGCCAAGGTCCGTTTCAGAGGCCGTCGATGTGCGAAGCGCGAAGCGCGCGAAATTATCCCAGCCTTTACGGTCGAACCCGGTATAGGCATCATCCCCACCTTTCACATCGTAGCGGATGTAGCCGCCGATGCGCAGACAGGTTTCCGTACCGGGAATGTAAAAATACCCCGCACCATAAGCATCGCAGACGCGGACATATTCGACGGCTTCAGGTTCCGGCGCAACAATTGCATCTGCGGCCAAGACTCCAGAAGTAGAAACTAATGTTGCTGCGGATGCGAAAAGAAATCTTTTAATCTTCATAAAGGGGGAACTCCAGTTGTTTTATGAATGTTAAAAGAATTAATAATAAATAATATTATTTTTCAATATCATGATTTATTGTTTTTATAGTGAAAATTGAAATAATAATTCATTTAATTTTATTTAAAACTATATAGATGGTTTGTATTTTGTAATATATTTTTTGATATTAAGTTTTTTATTCTGTTTTTACTTTATTTTAGCGGTTAAAATTTCTCTTGAGTGTGCGCTAAGATCATCTTTCTGGGTTTTTCGATGATTTGTAGCCGCGACTGGAAACGGAGGGGGTGAAGACAAGCAGGGGCGGATCTTTGGTGGAGGTCATTAACAATCGTCATCCGGAGTGCTCCCCAATGAGAATTGGACATTAGGTTTTCAACGGACATATGGGTTCCTATCTTTTGCCGGGGTTTCGCAGTTGAGGAGCAATATTTTGCATGAAGGATGTCAGGCTGGCCGAAGCCTGCGCATAGGGCAGCGGTCCCGGACGAAACCCGCAGATCACGCCACCGACGCCGAGAGCCTCAAGCTTGAGGAATTCCTGTGTCACGGTTTCGACGCTGCCGCAGAGAAAGCCCTGTTGCTCGCCGGGAATGGTCGGCACGGCACCGATGCTGTCTTTCTCATGGGCCGCCAGTCCCTGTTCGGCGAAAACACGCCTGCGCAGCGCCCCGCGATTTTCCATCGTCCGCCGCATGGCCTCACCACCCGTCCGTTGCGCTTCAGCATCCGTTTCGGCGACATAGACGTTGCGCCAGACCCAGCACTGCGAAAACAGCGCTTTGATCGTCGCCGCATCGAAACCGGACTGAACCAGGGCATCGCGGTATCGCGAAAGGCGCTTTGCGGTTTCCTGATAGGATTGTGGACTCATGAGGAAGGGCTCCCCATTTCGGCCACGTTCAATCATGGATTTCTCACTCGATGCGCCATGGATGAAACGCGGTGCGCCATGACTGGGCGAGCGGGGACGAAAGGCTGGTGCGCGGATTGTCCAGAATCTGCCGTCAAAATTGATCGGGCCGTCTTCACCAAACGCTTGGTGTAAAATGGCGGTTATTTCGTCATAGCGTGCCTGCGCTTCCTCGGGAGCAAGATCGTAGCCCTGATATTCGTAGATGTTACCATTGGTTCCACGGCCAAGCCCGATGATCAGCCTGCCCTCCGCGAGGATTTCGAGCAGTGCAAGCTGTTCTGCCAGCCGGATCGGATGATAAAGCGAGGTTTGCAGGACCGCGAAACCGATATCGATCCGGGACGTCCGGCCAAGAAGTGTGGCGGCAAACGTTATGGGGTCGACATAGGCGCAATTGCCATCGAAATGATGCTCGGCAAGCCACAGCGCATCGACGCCCAGCTCTTCCGAAAGCGCGGCTTCCGCCAGCGTTTCACGTATGCGTCGGGCATCATCGGCAACGCCGGGGCTTTCCGGGAACAGCATATTGCCGATCTTCATGTCCGGGTTCTCCATTCATTTTTAAAATCACGATGGCCCGCCTGCTTCTGTCCGGGAATTGCAGCCAGCAGAGCGCGCGTATAGGCATGTTTGGGCTGGTCTAAAACCGCGTTGATGTCGCCCGTTTCAACGCATTCGCCGCGATGAAAGACCGCAATCCGCGTGCAGATGTGACGGATGACCCCGATATCATGGGAAATGACAAGGTAGGACAGGCCATGGTTTCTGCGCAGCTCGTTCATCAGATGCAGAATATTGGCCTGCACCGACACATCGAGCGCTGAAACGGGTTCGTCAGCAATGATGACCTTCGGATCGGAGATCAGGGCGCGCGCAAGACCGACACGCTGGCGTTGCCCGCCCGACAATTGACCGGGGAAGCGAGAGGCAAGATCTGGTGACAGTCCGGTTTCCGAAAGCACGCGATCAAGCCGTCTGCCGCGCTCGGATGCGGGCACCCCGCGCTGCCTGAGAGCCTCGGTGATGCTGTCGCCGACGCGAAGTCGCGGATTAAGGGCTGCGGCATTGTCCTGAAAGACGAATTGAACCTGTTCACGCCAGCGACGCCGATCCTTGTCTGCAAGCTTTCCGATTGTCTGGCCATCAAACAGGATATCGCCGCTGTCAGGCTGCTCCAACCCGAGCAGCAGGCGCGCGAGCGTGGTTTTGCCCGAGCCGGTTTCACCGACGATACCGAGCGATTCACCGGCATTCAATTGCAGTGAGACGTTTTTGACCGCAGCAATCTTGCCCGATGTCCTGTTAAACAGCCGCCAGCCCCTGCCAGAAAAATTGCCACCAAAGCTGCGGCTGACATTGCGCGCCTCGATGACCGGCTGGCCTTCAAGCGATGGACGCGGGTCAGCGCAAGCCGGGTCGGTCAAACGCGCCGGAACGGAATAAAGA
>JAATGD010000276.1 GCA_015654965.1 Hyphomicrobiales bacterium | reverse complement strand
TCGGTTTCGACTATCTGCGCAGCACCTCGAACCGGAATTTCGGCAATTCCGCTCTCGGCGTGCCGTCCTTCGACTATCTGAACCCGGATTATACCGAAGCATCCATCCCCTATCCCGCCTACACGTCTTCCCAGCTCCAGAAACAGCAGCAACTCGGTATCTACATTCAGGACCAGATCCGCTACGAGAACTGGCTGGGCACATTCGGCCTGCGATATGATCATTCGGAAATCGAGACGAACAACCGGATTGCCGGTACGCTCGTAAACAATGAAGACAGCAAGGTAACATGGCGTGCAGGCCTCACCTATCTGTTCGACAACGGTTTTGCGCCCTATGCAAGCTACTCGACCTCGTTCCTGCCATCCCTTGGCACGAATGCCGAGACGGGCGACCCTTATGAAGCGCAATATGCCAAACAATTCGAGGTCGGGATCAAGTATGAGCCAGCCGGAGGTCGCGGCATGGTCACGCTCTCCCTGTTCAATCTCGATCTGGAGAACGCGCTGACGCCCTATTACGTGTCGGGCGCATCAATCGGTTACGTACAGACAGGCAAGCAGCGCATCCGGGGATTTGAGGCCGAAGGCAAATACGAGATCACCCCGGAAATCGACCTGATCGCTTCCTATGCCTATTCCCATTCGGAAATCACGGAATCCAACAATGCCGTTGACCTTGGCAGGGAAAAACTGCGCCTGCCCCAGCATCAGGCCAGTCTGTGGGTCAATTACCGCCCATCATTCGTGCCCGGATTATCCATAGGGGCGGGCGTCAGGGGCAATTCATCCTATCAGACCGACAGCACATATCTTGAGCAACTCAGGATTCCCGGGCAGGCTTTGGTCGATCTCGGCGCCGAATATGATTTCGGCGCATTGAAGGACGAGTTCAAAGGAACGAAATTGCGTGTTAATGTCAGCAATCTCTTCGACAGGGAGTATGTCTCACATTGCCTCAACATAACAGGCGGCAGTTGCAATTACGGAGCGGGCCGCACCCTCACCGCAAGCCTGAAATATTCGTGGTAAGGCTTCTGACGGCTATGCGTGCAAGGCGAACTGGCAGCTGTTTGCTGCCTTTTCGCTTCATGCGGATGATAGTGCTTTGCATGCCTGTCTTGCTTGCAGCTCTCACCTCAAGCGAAAGCCGGGCGGAAATCGTGCTTCTGGATGCGGCCGGTCGACAGGTCCGTCTTGCGGCTTCTGCCCGCCGGATCGTGGTCAATGACAGTCTGCTGCTCATTACGCTTGCCCTGATCGACCCTGATCCTGTCGGCAAGATTGCGGGATGGGCAACGCCACGCCGGATCGATCCGGGCATGTTCGCGGCATTCCGCCAACGTTTCCCCCGGATTGACGCTATTCCAGAAGCGGGCGCAGTCGTGCCGACGAATGTATCGCCCGAAAGCATTATCAGCACGGCGCCGGATCTTTTCGTCGTGGGGCTGTGGCAGCCGGACTGGGAACCCGTCGTCGACATGCTGACGCGAGCCGGTGTGCCGGTCATTTTTCTCGACGGGCCGGAAAACGCTCCGCGTTCTCCCGTTGAAACGACAGCCTTTTCCATCGAGCTTCTCGGCAAGGCGGTCGGGCAGGCAGACAAGGCGCGTGAATATGCGGATTTCGTGCGTGCGCGCTATCGCCGGATCGAGGAGCGTCTGCAAGGCGTCGATGCGCGCCCGAGCGTTATCATTGACGCATTTGCCGGCGTCGAATGCTGCTCGACGCCGGGCCGCAACAACCGGTTGACGCAGACGCTTGAACTGGCTGGCGGCAAGCCCGTCGGCGTGGAAGCGATCGGTGCCTATGACGGACGCCTTAACCCGGAAGCCGTTCTCAGTCTCGATCCGGACGTCTATATTGCGACGGGTGTCGCGCGTTCTCCGGTTGAGGGAGGACTCGCGCTCGGCAGCGGATTAAGCGCTGAAAGAGCGCGCGCCTCGTTGGCTGCTGTTGTATCGCAAGGTATTCGTCGTGAACTGAGCGCCGTGCGAAAAGGGCGAGCCTTTGCCGTCTCGCATCAGATTTCCATCACCGCCCTCAGCGTCCTGACATTGGAATGTTTTGCGAAATGGACACATCCTGCGCTGTTTGCCGATATTGATCCCGCTGTGACGCTTGCCGAAATCAACCAGCGCTTTCTGGCGGTTCCTCTGGAAGGGACCTTCTGGATCGGGCTTGGAGATGTTGCGGATAAATAATGCTTTATTGCGATGCGACGGCACGCCCCGCCAGCCGAAAGGGACTTGAAACGATTGCGCCCGTCGCATCGAAAACGTAAGCGCCGACATTGTTGATCGAAGCGGTCTTGCGGGTTTCCGCTGCCGCAAAATCCGCACCAAACCGGGCAAGGGATGCATAACGGTCATGTCCGAGACCATCCGATCCTTCAATGGAACTGATATCGATCACGCGAACCCCTTCCTGCTCCGCCGCGCGCCTGACCTCCGGATCATCGATATCCACACGCCCCACGCGGGCGCGCTCACCGCTGATGAAGCTTGAAGCGGAAAGGGCGCGGTCGTCTTTGGAAACCAGAACCGTTATCGGCGTTTTCATCTTTCCGATATCGCGCAATTGCGCGATGAAGACATCGAGATCGATATCAGGGGCCGCCAGCACCACCGTGAGCTTGTCGAGAACGTCGTCGCGCCCCTGAAGCTTTAGCTGGCGCACGGCTTCCATCACCAGAAACCCGCCCATGCTGTGGCCCAGAAGCACGATACGTCTGAACTTGCCCGTATCCGACAGCAATTTTATCAGCGCATCGAGTTCGCTGCGCGAGGCAAGTGCCGCATCACGATCGGCGACATAGCCTGCAACCGTCGCCGCCGATGGCCAGGAAAAGAGGATCGGTGCTCCGGGTGCCTTGGCATCCGCACCTATTTGCGCGGTACGGAAAAGGGCTTCCTGATAACTGTAATTATAGCCATGCACGAAAATACCGGCAATTCCGTCCGGGCCGATATTATGCGTGGCGGCCTGCACGAAGGCATCTTGCGACAATTGCTGGCGACTGGTGACGAGATATTGCCGCTTGGGATCGGGTGATGCACCCGGATAGGCAATAGAGGTGTCCTTGCGCTGCGGGGGTACGGAAACCACGTAGCGCTCTAAAGTCAGCCTGCCAGCCCAGACGCCACCGAAACCTGTTTTTTTCTCGTCAGGACTCCGATTGGTCGCCGTCAGGATCGTGATCTTTTCGCCGCTCGCCTTCTGTACGGCATGCGGCATCAACACCTCACCCGAGGGTCTTGTCGCGCAACCTGCAACCGTCCCCATGCAGAGCATGGCAACAATGAGGATGGCAGGTCTGGACGTCATGTCCGTTTGCTTCATGCCTTGGCCTCTTGCCCATCTGGCTGGTCCTCCTCCTCGCGCGGAATGCGGAACCATGTCACATAGAGTGCAGGCAGGAAAAGAAGGGTCAGCACGGTTCCGACGATGATACCACCCATCATCGCAAAGGCCATCGGTCCCCAGAAAATCTGTCTGGAAATCGGAATGAGCGCAAGGGTCGCTGCTGCTGCGGTCAGCATGATCGGTCGCATACGGTGTTCCGTGGCCTCGATCACCGCACGCCACGCCGGAACACCTTCCTCGCGCAGATGTTCGATCTGCACCACAAGGATGACCGAGTTGCGGATCAGAATGCCAATGAGCGCAAGCACACCTAGAATAGCGACAAAGCCCATGGGCGCATTGCTGAGAAGCAGTGCTGCCACAACCCCGATCAATGCCGTGGGTGCTACAGCGAACACCAGAAACAACCTGCTGAAACTCTGGAGCTGCACCATCAGGATCGTTGCCATCGCAAACAGCATCAATGGTGCCACCGCAATGATCGGCCCTTGGGAGTCGGCACTGGATTCCACAGAACCACCGACCTCCAGATTATAGCCGACCGGAAGCGTTTTCTGGAACGCCTCGATCTTGGGTTTCAACTGCTCGACGATTGTTGCCGGTTGTGTCGGCCCCACGACCGCAGCCTTCACCGTAATGGTCGGGATACGGTCACGACGCCAGATCGTCGGCTGTTCGAGTTCGTAGCGGAAATTTGCAACCGCCGACAGCGGAACGGATTTGCCATCCGAACCCGGCAATTGCAGGTTCTGAAGTGTCTCTATCGAGCCGCGTTCAGATGTCTGCGCTCTCGTCACGACGTTGATGAGATAGATATCGTCGCGCACCTGTGTAGCGGTCGATCCTTCAACCACCCCGTTCAGGGCCGTTGCGATATCTTCCGACGACACGCCAAGCTGGCGCGCCTTGTCCTGAAGCACGTCGATCTTGACCACGCGTGCCGGCTCGTTCCAGTCCATGGCCATGTTCGACAACAGCGGATGGCTTCCGATAATTCCGGCAAGCTGCTGGCCGAGTTCGCGCACTTTCTGGATATCAGGCCCGCCAAGACGATAGGCCACGGGCTTGCCGACCGGAGGGCCGATATCGAGCAGTTTTACAAAAGCATCCGTGCCCGGAAAAGTCTTGTCTAGATAGTCCTGAAACTCGGTGCGCAACTTGTCGCGAACATCAAGCCCCTTGGTGACGATGACCGTCTGCCCGAAAGCGACATCGGGCGTCTGAACGTCATAGGACAGGATGAAGCGCGGCGCGCCTTCCCCGACATAGCTCGTCCAGTGGTCGACATTTTCATTGTTTGCCAGCTTTTCCTGCTCAAATTTGGCAATCTGGCGGTTGGTTTCGGCAATCGAACTGTTCTGCGGCAGGTTCCAGTCGACAACCAGCTCCACACGATCGGAGGAGGGAAAAAACTGCTGCTGGACAAGGCCAAGACCTGCAACGGAGACACCAAAAAGCGCAATCGTCAGCGCGATGGTCGCCCAGCGCCAGCGAAGAGCCAGCCGCAACAGCCACGAGAAGGCGGAAGCGACGCGCCCCTTTTTCTCGTGATGCGATTTCATGGTCTTGGGCAGCAGCGTCACACCGAGCAAGGGCGTGAACAGAACCGCGACGATCCATGAGACAATGAGCGAGACGGCGATGACGACAAACAGCGTGAAGGTGAATTCACCGGCGGCACTGCTGTTCAGTCCGACGGGAATGAAACCGGCGACCGTGACAAGCGTGCCGGTAAGCATCGGAAAGGCGGTCGATGTATACACATGGGTCGCCGCTTTCCTGAGATTGTCGCCCATCTCCAGCCGCGCCACCATCATTTCAACGGCAATCATCGCATCATCGACAAGCAGACCAAGCGCAATAATCAAGGCACCCAGCGAAATACGCTGCAACGAGATGCCGGTATATTCCATATAAACGAAGGTAATGGCCAGAACGAGCGGGATCGAGACGGCAACCACCAGCCCCGCCCGCATGCCAAGGCTGATGAAACTGATGACGAGTACGATGGCGACCGCCTCGAACAGGGCGGTGGTAAAATGGGAAATGGCTTCTTCCACCACCGCTGGCTGGTCCGAGACGCGATGCACATCGACGCCAATCGGAAGGTCTGCGGTAATCGCCTTGATCTGCGCATTGAGCGCCTTGCCGAAATCGAGCAGATTTGCGCCCTGTTTCATACCAATCGCAAGGCCGATTGCCGGTTGCCCATTATAACGGAACAGCGATGATGGCGGATCGACATAGCCACGCGTGATGGTCGCCACATCGGTCAGCGGAAAGAAACGATTATTGACCCGCAGATTGATCGAACGCAGGCTTTCCTCGGAGGTAAATTCGCCGGTGACACGCAACGCGATGCGTTCGGGACCGGCATTGACGAAGCCCGACTGGGTAACGGCGTTCTGCGCCTGAAGCGTCTGGATGATCGATTGCTGATCGATGCCGAGCGCCGCCATCTGCCGCGTGGAAAATTCAAGATAGATCGCTTCGTCCTGCGCGCCGATAATATCGACCTTGCCGACATTATCGATGGTCAGAACGCGTGCGCGGGCATTTTCGACCAGATCCCTCAACTGACGCTGGCTGAGGCCATCGCTGGTGAAGGCATAGATATTGCCAAAGACATCGCCGAAACGGTCATTGAAAAACGGACCTATGACACCGCTTGGAAAATCCGCTTTTATATCGCCGATCATGTTGCGAACACGAACCCATGTGTCCTCGACCTGCTTTGCGCGGGTCGTCATTAACAGATCCACGAAAACCGTGGTTTGCCCCGCGACCGTCTGGCTGCGCACATAATCGAGATTGTCGAGTTCCTCCAGTTTCTTCTCGATCCTGTCGGTGACCTGTCGCGCCATTTCCTCCGCCGAAGCACCCGGCCATTGCGCGTTGATCACCATGGTCTTGATCGTGAAATTGGGATCTTCCTCGCGGCCCAGATTCATATAGGACAACGTGCCGGCGACGATGAAGATGAGCATGAAATACCAGACGAGCGAACGATGCTCGAGCGCCCAGTCGGAAAGGTTGAACTTCTTCATGGACGGACCTCCTGATCGATCCTGATGGGCTGGCCATCCTTGAGTTTATGCACGCCGGCAATCACCACCTGTTCGCCGGGATTGATGCCCTCCACGATGCGGACGGCCCTCCCATCCATAAGCGCGCCATCAAGAGTGCCATCTAGCGCAATAGGACGCAGATGAACCGTCTGTTTCCCGGTATCGACGATCCAGACCTTTGCAGCGTCCCCATCCTTGAGGATTGCCGATGATGGCAACCAGATTTGCGGTTCTGCCGCAATCGAAGCCGCCACCGTCACGACCGATCCGAGACGGAAACTGGAAGATGGATCGATAAGGCCAATCTTCGTGCGACGCGAACGGGTTGCGCTGTCGGCGGCAGGCGCAATCTCGCGTACGGCCCCCTTCGCCCTGACCTCCGGGGCGAGTTGCAGAACAACCCCGAAGGGGTCCCCGACACGCAATCTTTCCGCGGCATTTTCGGGAACATCGACCACTGCATCGCGCTCCTCTGGGCGCGCAATGGTGACAACGCTCTCGCCTGCCGCAACCACCTGACCGACTTCGATTGATGTCACTGTCACCACACCGTCGAAAGGCGCATGGAGTTGCGCATAGCTCAATTGCTCTTCCGCTTTGTCGAGACTGGCGCGTGCTTTGGCGACCGAAGCCTGCGTGGTTCGTTTTGCCTGCTCCGCCTCTTCGAGCGTAGCTTCCGTACCTGCGCGCGATGCCGCAAGCGCACGCTGGCGCCTTTCGGTACTGATCGCATTGGCGAATTGCGCCTGAGCGCTGGCAAGATCGGACTGCGCGCTTTTAACCGCAAGCTCAAGCGCCAATGGATCGATCGATGCAACGACATCGCCCTGCTTCACGAGGTCCCCGACATCGACATTGCGCGCGATGACGCGCCCGAGAACACGGAACCCCAATTCCGTCTGCACCTTCGGCTCCACTGTGCCTGTCAGTTGCAAGGATGCGGACGCTGTTTGCCTGGCAATCGTGGACAGGACGGGACGCGGCGGCTCCATCTGGCTCTCTTCCACTTTCTCACACGATGCGACGAGAAAACACATGAGAACAAGCAGGCATGGGTTGATCGGCCGCATCATTGCGCCTGCTCCTTCTGATAGGTCACGATTTCATTTGCCCGCAGAAACTTCGCGCCGCCGCTCACGACAATATCGCCGGGTGCCAAGCCACTCCTGACGACAAACTGGCCTGTCTGATGATCGGCAATCTCGATCATCCTCATCTCGACTTGTGATGTTTGCGGATTCACGACCCATATAGCCGGATGCCCGTCTTTCGAGGCCATGGCAGACCATGGCAGGGATATGACCTTTTCGGATTTGAAGCGGAAAAAGCCCGCCACAGCCGCACCAAGTGGCATGGACCTATCGCCATTCAGCCCGACCTTGACGCGGATCGTCCCGGTAGACGCATCGATTGTCGGTGAAATTTCGCGTATGTTCGCATCCACCTTGCGCGAGCGATCCGAAAGCAACGTCACGCTAACCTTGTCCTCAAGGGTTCTTCCAAGAAACAATGACTCATAGACGCCGAACACGGCGTCGCGCGACCCATCATGCGCCAATGTAAAAACGGTTTGTGCAGCCTGCGTCACCTGCCCCACCTCCGCGCTACGCGCTGTAATCACCCCATCGGCATCCGCGCGCAGATCGGTGTAGGAGAGTGCATCTTTTGCCACTTCCAGATTGGCCTGCGCGGAGTGCACGGCACTTTGCGCCGTCAAAAGCGCTTCTTGCGCCGCATCGAGCGACGAGCGCGACGTCACATGGGTTTGAAAAAGCCGTGACTGCCGGTCGAAGTTTTGCTGGGCCTGCACCCTCTGCGCTTCAGCGGACTGCAAGCTGGCCTGCGCGATTTCAAGATCGGCCTGTTGCTCCTGCGGATCGATACGCGCCAGCAACTGCCCGGCCTTGACTGGCATCCCGACATCGACAAGCCGCTCGATGATCTTGCCGCCGACCCTGAAGGAAATATCCGACTGGACGCGGGCGCGCACATCTCCGGTGATGGTCGCCCCCTGCTCGCGGGCCTGTTCGGCAACGACCACCACATCGACCAGGCGATGGGCAGGCTGGACCGCTTCTTCTTCCTTGCCACAAGACGCCAACACGGTGACGCTCGCGAGCATCGTCGCGATCATGATGGTTTTCATGGATGACCTCTTGATATCCGTCGGCAATTGAATATTATTGACTGACTTATTAGTCAATAGATGACTTTGATGGTC
>JAATGD010000171.1 GCA_015654965.1 Hyphomicrobiales bacterium | reverse complement strand
TGACATCCTCACGTGAGGCCGCACGACCCAGCCAGCTAGACAGAGTGCCTTGGGTGACGCCCATATTGGTGGCGCCGCCGGGGTCTTTGGGATTATCGACATAACCGCCTTCCTCCCGGAAAATATATGGCATGACTTCCACGAAATTGGAGCGCATGGAGTTCCTCTGAAATATAATTTTTTAAAATAAAAATAATTGAATCGCTTATAAAAATTCTACTCGGCCATGGGCAAGTGTATACTGTCGTTTCTGCTTGGAAGGATGCAGGAACGGATAAATTCCGCCTGTCATGCAAAAGCCCCTTGCGTCCACCTCTCTGCTGTTGCTTGATGGCGCAAAGATTATTCGATTTTTCCGGGAGGCGGCAAGGTGACCGCAGAAATTTTTGGATTTGCGCCGGATGGCCAGCCGGTTCATCGGTTAACCCTTGCCAATGGTCCGTTGACGGCCAAGGTCATTACCTGGGGCGCGGTCATTCAGGATCTGCGCATGACAGGTCACGAACCTCCACTTGTGATCGGCTATCGCGATTTTGACGATTATCCGGCGCACTCCCCGCATCTGGGGGCGATTGCCGGACGCTCCGCTAATCGTATTCGCGATGCGCATTTTGTGCTCGATGGCAAGACCTATGAAGTCGAGGCCAATTATCTCGGTCGCCATAACCTGCATGGCGGAAGCCACGGGCTTGGCAAGCGCGTCTGGAACATAACCAGTAGCGGCTCCGATTATGTCACGCTCGCAACGGTGGCCGCAGATGGCGAAATGGGGTTTCCCGGCAATCTCAAGGTCAGTTGCACCTATATGCTCATTGATAGCGGTGCGCTGATCGTGCGGCTGGAAGCTGTCACCGACAAGCCGACCATCTGCAATCTGCTGCATCACAGCTATTTCAATCTCGATGATGGCGGCGAGGGCGATATTCTCGACCATCAACTGAAAATCATGGCCGATGCCTATATGCCGGTGGACGAGGCGCTCATTCCTGACGGACGCATCCTGCCAGTGCGCGATACGCCTTATGATTTTCGCGATTATCGCCCGATCCGCTATCAGCAGGATGGCGGCCAACTCGAATATGAAAGCAATTTCTGCCTATCGGCTACACGCAGGCCATTGCGCGCCTGCGCTTCTGTGAAGGCGGCGCGTTCGGGGATCAGGCTTGATGTTTCGACAACCGAGACAGGCGTACAGTTCTATGCCGGTAACACCATGGCTAATGATTGCATCGGCCTGATCGGCAAACCCTATGGCAATCATGCGGGCTTTTGTCTGGAGCCGCAAATCTGGCCCGGCTCGCTCGAATATTCCTATTTCCCGCAGGCTATCCTGCGTCCGGGCGAAATTTATGGTCAGGAAAGCCGCTTTGCTTTCACGCGGGCATGATTATCCGGTATAGGATTTGCGCGCTGCTTCCATGGGTGTAAGCGCGCCACGTGTCTCAACCACGCGGGCGGCAACGGCATGGGCCTTGCCTGCCGCATCAATCGGTGAAAGACTCGCCAAGCGGGCTGCAAGATAGCTGCCGTTAAAACTGTCGCCCGCGCCGGTGGTATCGACCGCATGGGCCTTGACCGCCGCAACGCGTGTGCGCTCACCGTCCTTAACGATCAAGGCAGGTTCTGTGCCGTCCTTGACGACGATTTCCCCGACACCCAGTTCTGCAATTCGTGCAGCACAGGCGTCCATATCCTGATCGCCAAAGAGTGCCTGCTCATCGGGAAAGGTTGGCAAGGCGATATCGCAAAGCCGCATGGCCTGGCGGATCAGGTCTTTTGCAAGCGCATGATCGGGCCAGAGCTTTGCACGGAAATTCGGATCGAACGCAATGCGCGCCCCGTTTTGACGGCATTCGTCCAACATATCGAAAAATGTCGTGCGATGTTCGGGCCAGATAATGGCAAGCGTGATGCCTGAAAAATAAATGATATCGCGTCCTGCAAGGCTCTGTTGCAAAGCCTTGTGGTCGCTTGCCAGATGACGGGCGGCGGATTCGCTGCGCCAATAGGTGAAGGAGCGTTCGGCACCATCAAGCGTGATGGCGTAAAGTCCCGGATGAAGACCGGCAATGATAGGGCTATGGCCAATACCGATACCGTTGGCGGTCAGGAATTGTCGTTGTTTCTGCGAGAAGTCATCCTCGCCAAAGGCGGTTATATAATCCACGGGGAAATTTTGCTCGGTGAGGGCGCGCACATACCATGCGGTGTTGAGCGTATCGCCTGCGAAGCCCATGCGCCACTGATTGCCGGATTGATCGCCATTTTCACCCGAAAGTTCGATCATGCATTCCCCGATGGATGCAAAGCCGCTCATATTGATCTCCTCACTTGCAATATTCGACGCCTATACCAATTTGGCGCAATGGAAAATGCTTTGTTGGCGCATAAAGGGTGAGATCGCTGTTGAATGTCATCAAGTCTTTATCGACTTGCCACATTCCTGATGTAACGCTCCGCCGGCCGTGCAAGCGGCAGACGACCGAGCCGCGCAAGCGGTAGCCGGCATAAGTGGCAAATCAATTTCTGCGGCGTCAGTGTGGATGGCAGCGCCGATGCAAGGCTTTTGGAATCGGGGATTTTACGATGCGCTATGCGATTTATTACACGCCGCCGTCGAGCGATGCGCTTTTGAAAGTTGCAGCCAACTGGCTGGGACGCAGTGCATTTAGCGGCGAAGCGGTCAAAATTCCGGCGATAGGTTCGATCGCCCCCGAAGAAATCGCCAACTTGACCCAAGAACCGCGTCGTTACGGCTTTCATGCCACGATGAAAGCGCCGTTCCGCCTCAGGGACGAGTTGACTGAAAGCGATCTTCTCTCGGCACTGATGCATTTTACCTCCGCCGCACATCCCGTCACCATTCCACGCCTTGTGCTCAAGGGTATCGGGCCTTTTTTCGCGCTGGTGCCGGAAGAGCCGGTGGCGGAACTCAACCAGTTGGCCAATGATGTCG
This sequence comes from Hyphomicrobiales bacterium, assembly GCA_015654965.1. Lineage (GTDB taxonomy): Bacteria > Pseudomonadota > Alphaproteobacteria > Rhizobiales > Rhizobiaceae > Brucella. The sequence continues at coordinate 2,628 of JAATGD010000171.1, read as the reverse complement.
TGGTGGCGTTTGATCGCTTTCGTGCACCGTTATCGGATGCTGAAATCGCACGCCGTCGCCCTGAACGTTTGAGCAAGGCGGAGCGTCATAATCTGGAGCGCTGGGGCTATCCTTATGTGTTTGAAGAGTTTCGCTTCCATATGACCCTGACCGGGCCTGTCGAGGAAAAGGACCGCGCGCGTATTGAACGCAGGCTTGACGCGTTTTTCTCGCCCTTGCTTGACGATTGCGTGGAGATCGCCAATCTTGCCCTGTTCGTGGAGCCGGAAAAAGTCGCACCTTTTGAAATCCATTCGCTGCATCCGCTGACCGGCGGCGAAAAGAAAATACGGTCCAAGCGACCTGTAGGAAGACCGTGAGCCATGACGACTGAAACCATCTTGCGCAATGCGCGCATTGTCCTTGCCGACGAAGTGATTGAAGGCGCAGTCAGGATTATCGACGGAAAAATAGCCGATATTTCCAGCGGGACTTCTGCCGTTGGCGAGGATATGGACGGTAATTTCCTGACACCGGGACTGGTCGAGTTGCACACCGACCATCTGGAAGGACATTATGCGCCGCGCCCCAAAGTGCGCTGGAACCCGATTGCCGCCGTGCAGGCGCATGACGCGCAGATCGCCGCATCCGGTATCACCACCGTTTTCGATGCCCTGCGCATCGGGCTTGATGATGATGCGCCGACCGATATCGACGACATGCTGAAATTATCGAACGCCATTGCCGAAGGCCGCAAGGCGGGACGGTTGCGCGCCGATCATTTCCTGCATATGCGTTGCGAAGTCTCGGCTCCTGATTGCCTTGCGGGTTTTGAGCGTTTCGGCACGCAACCGCTGGTCAGATTGGTGTCGCTGATGGATCATGCGCCGGGGCAACGCCAGTTCACCAATCTCGATGCCTACAAGGTCTATTTTCTCGGCAAGAACAAGCTGTCGGAAGAGGAGTTTCGCCTCTATTGCGAGCGCCGCATCGGCCAGTCAAAGCAATATGCCGACAAGCACCGCACCGCCATTGCATCTCTCTGCCATGAACGCGGCATTGTGCTCGCAAGTCATGATGATGCGACGGTGGAACATGTGGCGGAAGCCCATGCGCAAGGCATCCGCGTGGCCGAATTTCCCACCACGCAGGCCGCAGCCAAAGCCTCACGTGAGGCGGGCATGTCGGTGCTGATGGGCGCGCCGAATGTGGTGCGCGGCGGCTCGCATTCCGGCAATGTTTCCGCCCGTGACCTTGTTGAAGCAGGGTATCTCGACATCATCTCATCCGACTATATCCCTGCCAGCATGATGCAGTCGGCCTTTTTTCTGGCCGACGTGCTCGATGATGTGTCGCTGCCCGATGCCATCCGGCTGGTGTCGCTCAATCCGGCGCAAGCGGTCGGGCTGGCGGATCGCGGTGAGATCGTGACTGGCAAGCGTGCCGATCTGGTGCGCGTGCAGATGGCCGATCATGTCCCGATCATCCGCACCGTATGGCGCGAAGGGCAACGGGTTATCTGACCAAGCGTTCAGGCATCCGTTTTCGCATCTGCAAGGTTGAGCCTGCCATCCTTGGCAACGGACAGGCTCAGTTCACGATAGCTGTTGATACTGCTATATGAGGTTTGCGGCGAATGCGGATGCGTGGCGGTCACAACGATGACAGCGCTGCCTGCGGCTTCACCGGCAAGGATTCCAGCAGGCGCATCCTCGAAGACCAGACAATTATGCGGATCAAAGCCAAGCCTTTGCGCGCCCAGCTCGAAACATTCCGGGCTTGGCTTGCCGTGGCTGACATCTTCCGCTGAAACGATGGTTTTCGCCATCGGAAGGCCTGCTGCGGCAATGCGCCGACGCGCCAGTTCCAGCGGAGCGGAGGTGACGATCGCCCAGCGGTTCTCGGGTAAAGCCGTTAGAAACTCCACCACGCCATCGATGGGTTGGATGCCATCGAGATCGGTCATTTCCGCTTCAAGCAGGAGTTTTGCTTCATGTTCGACATCAAGGCCGAGGTCGAGCCTGCGGATGGTGTCGGAGGCGCGCACGCCATGAATAGTCGGCAAAAATGTTTCGGCATCGATGCCGTGCCGTGTGGCCCATGCGCCCCAGACACGCTCGGTCGCGGCAATGGAACTCAAAATCGTGCCATCCATGTCGAACAGAAAAGCATCGAATGATTTATGAAACGGGGAAAGGGTGGTCACGCCGGATTGTCCTTGCTTGCATGGTCATGTGCCAAAATGGCAGGAATCATCGTCTATCGCATATAAGTCTTATTTGCGCCTGGCCTGTAAAGCCTTCGTCTGGTCATGGGGAAGGATTATGGAGGGGTGTCTTTGTCGATTAAAGCCTGTGATGAAGACATGAATCTACAAATACCACATAAAGCTACAATACGCTGTCGGTAATAGTTGATAGCTGCGCTCATATTACAACTTGTTAAGTTGGGATATGAAGGGCATCTTGGTCTGCCCCCTGAAAGTGATCCTTCATGAAGTATGGCTTACGAGCCTCAGAAGGACATTGAAATGGCAGGGAAAAGACACAAGGCAGAAGAGATCGTCACGAAGCTTCGTCAGGTTGACGTGCTGAATGCGCAGGGAAAATCGATGGCGGAAGCGATCCGGTCGATAGGCGTGACGGAAGT
>JAATGD010000186.1 GCA_015654965.1 Hyphomicrobiales bacterium | reverse complement strand
CGTGCGGGCACACCAGCGCGCGGCGGATTTCATCGAGAGTCCCGAACACCGCGAGGAGGCCTCAAGGATACTGTCGCGGTCGGATCGTATCGGCGTCGATCCTGAAGTCATCCTGCGCACGCTGACCGGGCGGTTGAAAATTTCACCGGACGGTACCTTCCGCGAAAGCAGCCGCTATCTGCTTGTCGGCCGCGAAGGCGCAGGGCGGCCGGACCCAGTGCAGGCGGCGTGGCTTTATGCGCAGATGGTACGATGGGGGCAGGCGCCTCTGAAAGACGAACTGCTGCAAACCGCAATGCGGGTTTTCAAGCCCGATCTGTATGACACGGCGACCGGGCACAAATCCGGTAAAGGCTTCACCGGCGACCATGTCGGGGAGTTCACGGGTCATCCGTTTGATCCCGCAAAGCTGGATCAATATCTGGCTACCTTCACCATCAAGCGTCGCTGAAAGGTCTGGAGCTCAATTTTTGTGCAGCGCGCAAGATATATGCGTTTGCTGACGTTGCAGGCTGCCATCGTGCAGGTTCCCGATTGGCTCTCTGTCGTTATTTCTTTGTTAATGCTCGGTATTTCGCAGCGCACAAGGATGGCATGAACCTTGAATAGGTAAACGTAGGCCGGGAGAGGCCACGGGTCCATCGACGGCCCAAGCAGCAGAGCCGCTGTCCTGAAAGCACGCATCCGCGTGCCATCGGGGGCGGCTTTTGCTTTGGCGAAGATGGATAGAACGGAGCTGGGACGGCAGGCACATAGTTCACAGTGTTTCTTTGAAAGGCGACACAGGATGACCAAGAAAAAACAGGGACAGATTGTTGGCGGCAAGATCAGCCGCCGTGAGTTGATGAAAGCGACTGCCGGAACCGCGGCGCTCCTCGCGGCGGCACGCTTGAATTTCCCCGCCGGTGCGTTCGCGCAAGGCGCTGGCCCCGAAACAACGAAGGCGATCCTCGGTTACATCGCGCTGATGGATGCATCGCCGTTGGTGATCGCGAAGGAAAAAGGAATCTTCGCCAAATACGGCGTGGGCGATGTCGAGGTCAACAAGCAGGCCTCGTGGGGTGCGACGCGCGACAATCTCGTGCTCGGCGGTGAAGCCAACGGCATCGATGGCGCGCACATCCTGACCCCGATGCCGTATCTCATTTCAACCGGCAAGGTCACGCAGAACAACGTGCCGACGCCGATGTACGTTCTCGCGCGCCTCAATCTCGATGCGCAGGCAATTTCGGTCTCTAATGATTACAAGGACCTGAAGGTCACAGCCGATGCCTCCGCGCTGAAGGAAGCGTTCGCCAAGAAAAAAGCCGAAGGCAAGGAAGTGAAAGTCGCCATGACCTTCCCGGGTGGCACCCACGATTTGTGGATACGCTACTGGCTCGCTGCGGCGGGCATCGATCCCGACAAGGACGTATCCACCATTGTCGTTCCGCCGCCGCAGATGGTTGCCAACATGAAGGTCGGCAACATGGATGCGTTCTGCGTCGGCGAGCCATGGGGCGAACAGCTCGTCAATCAGGGCATCGGATACACGGCATGTTCGACTGGCGAAATCTGGTCGCAGCACCCGGAGAAGGCGCTCGGCGTCCGCGCCGCCTATGTCGACAAATATCCCAAGGCCACCCAGGCGATGCTGATGGCTGTGATGGAAGCGCAGCAATGGTGCGACAAGCCCGAGAACCGCGCCGAGATGTCCGAGATTGTCGGACGGCGGCAGTGGTTCAACGTACCGGTCGCCGACATCATCGGCCGCGCCAATGGCGATATCAACTACGGCAACGGCCGCGTAGAGAAGGGAACCAAGCAGTTCATGAAATTCTGGCAGGACCATGCGTCCTACCCCTTCAAGAGTCATGATGCCTGGTTCGTCACCGAGGACATCCGCTGGGGCAAATACGAGCCGACCACTGACATCAAGGCGCTGGTCGACAAGGTCAACCGTGAGGACCTCTGGAAATCGGCGGCGAAATCGCTTGGCGTTGCCGCTGGCGATATTCCGGAGAGCACCTCGCGCGGCAAGGAAACGTTCTTCGATGGCAAGGTTTTCGATCCGGCCAATCCATCGGCGTATCTGAAGAGTTTGTCGATCAAGCGCGTCGAGTCCTGAAACCTCACGGGCCGACCTGTCTAGGGCGGCCCGCATCCAATTCATACGAGGCCATCTCATGAACGTGCCCGTTGTCGAAACCACCAGCTCCGTGCCGACGCCTACGCCAAGTGCGACGATTGTGCCGCTGCCGAAATCGTCGGGTAGTTTCACGACGGAGACGCTGATCCCGAATCTGCGCGCAATTGCGGTACGCGTCATTCCACCAATCATCATGCTGGCTCTGATTTTTGGCCTTTGGCGAATTTTGTGTGCAAGGCCCGGCGCGACGCTGCCTTCGCCATCGCGCATCTGGAGCGACTCAAAAGATTTGATCATCGATCCGTTCTTCGTCAGCGGCCCGCAGGATATAGGCCTCGGCTGGCGCGTCCTGACATCGCTTCACCGTGTTGCTGTCGGCTTCGGACTTGCGGCGGTCGTCGGTATTCTTGTCGGCGTACTTGTCGGACAATCCATCTGGGCGATGCGCGGTCTGGACCCGATCTTTCAAGTGCTACGCACCGTACCGCCGCTCGCTTGGCTGCCCATTTCGCTGGCTGCCTTCCGTGACAGCAATCCGTCAGCGATCTTCGTGATCTTCATCACCTCGATTTGGCCGATCATCATCAACACCGCGGTCGGTATCCGCAACATTCCGCAGGACTATCGCAACGTCGCCG
>JAATGD010000207.1 GCA_015654965.1 Hyphomicrobiales bacterium | reverse complement strand
TAAAAATTTCCGGCTGCATCAATGCCTGCGGTCATCATCATGTCGGCCATATCGGCATATTGGGCGTCGAGAAGAAGGGTGAGGAACTCTACCAGATCACGCTGGGTGGCTCTGCCGATGAGCATTCGACGATTGGCGATATCACGGGCCGCGGCTTTTCCTCCGAAGAGGTGGTCGATGCGATTGAAACTGTGGTCGACACCTATCTGGATTTGCGCGAAAACGATGAGGAAACCTTTCTTGCCGCCTATCGCAGGGTCGGGATGGAGCCGTTCAAGCGCGCGCTTTATGGCGAGGTGAGCCGTGCTGCCTGACGCCGATCAACAGGCTGGCGCACGGGCGCGTCTTCTGGAGGCGGGCCATGGCGCAGCCACGCCGCAGGAGGTAATCGCGCTCGCGCTTCACGAATTTGCAGCGGACATCGCGGTCGTCTCGTCTTTCGGCGCTGAATCGGCGGTGCTGCTGCATATGATCGCGGAAATTGACCCGACAACGCCGGTGCTGTTTCTCGACACGGGCAAGCATTTTCGCGCAACACTCGATTATCGCGCTGATCTTGCGGACCGGCTGGGCTTGACCCATGTGCAGGATGTTTTGCCGCTTGGCGAAAGTGTGAAGGCGGAAGACCCTTTTGGCGCGTTGTCGATGACCGACAAGGATCGCTGCTGCTTCATCCGCAAGGTCGAGCCGATGGCGCGCGCGGTAGCGCCCTTCGCGGCGTGGATGACCGGGCGAAAACAGTTTCAGGCCTCGACCCGCAATGCCTTGCCGGTGTTTGAATCGGTCGGCCCGCGCATTCGCATCAATCCGCTTGCGCGTCTGAAATCGGATGATCTCAAAGCTTACGCGCAAAAACACGATCTGCCGGTGCATCCGTTGACGACGGAGGGCTATCGCTCCATCGGCTGCATGCCCTGCACGCGCCCCGTGCGTGAGGATGAGGATCAGCGCGCCGGACGCTGGGCGGGATCGGAAAAGACTGAATGCGGCATTCACCTCACCGGTCTTGCCGATAATTTGAAAACTCTGGGAGTTGTGGACCGGAAATGAGTGACGCCCCCCTTGAAACAAAACTCTGGTCTGAAAATGGTTTTCGCGAAGAAGATTATGTCTTTGCCGATGATCTGGAAGCGGCGGGCGATGCGCCCGCCATCATCATTCCGCTCGCCGTCTGGCTGGGGCTTGATGAAGAACTGCGCCGCTCGTCCAATCGCCGCATTGGCGTGTCGGTCGCACCCGGCGAGAAGATCGAACCCTTGCTGGATCGGCTCGATAGCCTGCCGGTCATTGTCTTGCAGTTTCCTGCTTTCAACGATGGCCGTTCCTATTCCAAGGCGGAAATCTTGCGCCGCGCAGGCTTTGCGGGCGAATTGCGCGCTGCTGGCGATGTGCTGATCGATCAGGCGGCCCTCATGCTGCGCACCGGATTTGACAGCTTGCAGGTGACCAACAAGGTTGCATTGGAACGCTTGGGCGAGCATCGCCTCGTCGATACCCCCGGCTATTACCAGCCCGGTCGCGGCTCGGTGCAGCAGGAGGGCGGCTTTGCCTGGCGGCGGGTCAAATCCGGTTCATTTCGCCCCTGAACCGCTGCAAATGGCGTTTTTTGAGGCTTCCGGTGCTCATGTACCTTTAAGTACACTGCGCTCGGGTCCTCAAAAACCACCATTTTCGCAAGTTCAGGAACAAAATGTGGCGCCTGCCGCCACTCTCGAAATTTTATGGTTTTGCTCGCCAGATTGATGGGGTAGACACGCACCATCAAGATTTGGAGACAAGACGTGATCCGCCATATTGTTTTCTTCAGCGTCAAGCCCGGTCAGGACATCGAAGTCGTCCGCAAGGGGTTGGAGCAACTGGGCACCATTCCTTATTGCGATGTGTTCGAGGTTCTGCCCAATTCCAAGGTGGACCCGATGGGCAACGCTATCGATCTTGTCGTCTATGCCGAGTTCAGGGATGAAGAGGCGCTTTTCGCCTTCAAGAAACATCCGACCTATGACGCGACCACGCAGCACGTGCGCCCGATGCGCGAATTGCGCTTTTCCGCCGATGTAAAAACAAATCAGAATTGACTGCCATTTTATAATGGCAATAAATCGCGATTTTCCAATTCGTTATTTAGTGATTTTATGAATATATGCTTCATTCCGATGCTGAATGACATGATGGACGTAATTTATATTTTTTAGTTTACTATATTTCTGAGGGTTATTATGAAAAAACTTATTATGTATGGGACAATAATTTCATCTGTATTGGCGGGCAGTCTTTCCTGTTCCTATGCAAAGCCGGAAGCTGGCAATGCATGGGGTGGAGATTTCGTGATTAATCAGATGGTTATCTGCAAGCTCAAACATGGGGTTATAATTTGCACTTGATGAACTGGTATTCAGTTTAGATAGACGTTAATAATATTGATAACCCGAATTGACTTTCAATTCGGGTTATTTTTTGCCTGTAATGGCAGACCGCCAAAAAGATCGGGTTCGCCTGTGGTTCTGGCGCGCTCGATATTGAGAAGGCGCAGTTTTGTCTCAATGCCGCCGGCGGCTGAAAAACCGCCGACCTTGCCATGGGAACCCAGAACCCTGTGGCAGGGCACAATGATCGGAAACGGATTTTTGCCCAGCGCGTAGCCGACCGCCTGCGAAAGACTGACATCGCCGATCCGCCGCGCAATCGCGCCATAGGTGGTGGTTTCGCCGACGTTGAGTTCGCAAATAATCGCGTAAACCTGCCGGTTGAGATCGGGGAGGCTATCGAGCGCCAGCGGCAGGCGTGAAAAATCAGGCGTGCCGCCGTCGAGAAGCATTTTGATCTGCGCAATGGCCGCGCGCACATAATCGGGTGGCGGGATGACTTGCGCATCAGCAAGCCGCTCATCCAGACGGTGGCGGATTTCCTTTTCCTCGTGGCTTCCGATTTCAACGCCGATGATTTTTGCGTCGCGCCAGGCGATGCCGCAAAAACCGATGACTGTTTCAAAAATGCTGATTCCTGCGCTTTTCATGCTTTGCAGGATAACATGGATTTTATCGCGCAATGAGATGACATGCCCCAAAGTCGCAATATTTACGGCGGATGTTGCAGCGAGGCGGTTGAAGATCAGCGCGAATAATGGTTGTGTGAGACGAAGGGCCGTGGAGCTTTGGATTTCATGCGTTCAAGCGGCCAGACGGATTGATGAGAATTTCCGGCACCACTAGCAATGCCGGAGCCAAGGAATTGAAATGGACGATTACGAACGGTATGCCACAGGCTTGATGATCGTTTTCGGTGCGCTGATTATCGGCGCGCTCATGACGGCCAATCTCATTCATGGCGACAAGGCCGGGTTTCTTTTTGCGCTGGGCGCGGCAGTGGTGAGCTGGTTTGCAGCCTTTGCTGTCCTCTTTGACAAACCGCGCGTCTATGGTGTGATGATTGCCTGCGCCATTGGTCTGGTCGCAGCCTCCATTGGCGCTTACGTCACCTGACGATTACATGATTTTGCAAAAAAAGCCCCGGGAAAAATCCGGGGCTTTTTGCTTTACAGATAAGGTGAATAGCATTGACGCCGCGGTCCGTAACTGGGCTGGAATGTGTTGTCATAGGCCCTGTATGAGCGATAGCGGTTATAGCACCAGCTTACATGTGGATTTCCGCCGCGATATCGAGGGGCGGGACGATAGTGACGGGGGCGATAATGGCGAGGTCGATATTCGCGATCAGGCCTGTCCCAGCCACGCCGATAAGGCCGGTCATAGCGATAGCGTGGCTCATCACGCCAGTTGCGCTCCGGCCATTGCTGCCACTCGCGGTATTGCACATTCTCAACCGGCGTCTGCTGGGTTGATGCGCTGATGTTTGACAGTGGTGTTGTGGGTGCTGCCGTGGCCGGTAGACCCATTGCGAATGAGAGGCCGAGCGACAGGCTGGCCGCAAAGAGGGAAGAAGCGAGTTTATGCATCGTTTTCTCCTTGGGCGGACCAATTCCGGTTATATGGCCGCTCCTTTTCGATAGTCGCTATTTTCGTCTTGCCATTGTGGCAAAGCGGTGGCTTGTGACGGTCACTATTTTTTCACTTTGGCAACAGTCTGGTGATAGGGTTTGAAAAGCCGCAAGCAACGCGGCTTCGATTTGACATAAAGATATGTTTATGTCATTAAATCGGCTCGCAATTAAGCAGGCATGATACAGGCGCAATCCCCCATGGCATCTACGCTCGACGATCTCTTCGGTGAAACCCCGGCCAAGCCGGATGGCAGTCAGGTTCTGGCAGCACTGACCAAGGCTGCACGTGAGCGTATCCTTATTCTCGACGGGGCCATGGGCACGCAGATTCAGGGCCTTGGTTTTCATGAAGAGCATTTTCGCGGCGAGCGTTTTGGCAATTGCGATTGCATGTTGCAGGGCAATAACGATCTGCTCACCCTGACCCAGCCCAAAGCCATTGAGGAAATCCACTATGCCTATGCCATGGCGGGTGCGGATATTCTTGAAACCAACACCTTTTCATCGACCACCATTGCGCAGGCCGATTATGGTATGGAAGCCATGGTCTATGAGTTGAACCGCGATGGCGCGCGTCTGGCGCGGCGCGCGGCATTGCGCGCCGAGCAGAAGGACGGACGCCGCCGCTTTGTGGCGGGAGCCTTGGGGCCGACCAACCGCACCGCCTCGCTTTCGCCCGATGTCAATAATCCCGGTTTTCGCGCCGTTACTTTTGACGATCTGCGCATCGCCTATGCCGAGCAGATCAGAGGACTGATCGATGGCGGCTCCGACATCATTCTTATTGAAACCATTTTCGATACACTGAATGCCAAGGCAGCCATCTTTGCTGCGGAAGAAGTGTTCATCGAAAAGGCCATTCGCCTTCCGGTGATGATTTCCGGCACCATTACTGATCTGTCGGGCCGTACGCTCTCCGGCCAGACACCGACGGCGTTCTGGTATTCCTTGCGCCACGCACGGCCCTTTACCATCGGGCTCAACTGCGCCCTTGGCGCCAACGCCATGCGCGCGCATCTCGCGGAAATTTCCTCCATCGCCGACACCTTTGTCTGCGCCTATCCCAATGCAGGCCTGCCCAACGAGTTCGGACAATATGACGAAAGCCCGGAAGCGATGGCGGCCCAGATCGAGGGTTTTGCACGTGAGGGACTGGTCAATGTGGTTGGCGGCTGCCGCGGCTCGACGCCCGAACATATCCGGGCGATTGCTGAGGCCGTTGCAAAGCACCCCCCCCGCAAGCCGGTCAAACTCGAACCCTTGATGCGCCTGTCGGGGCTTGAACCCTTTACGCTGACCAAGGACATTCCTTTCGTCAATATTGGCGAGCGCACCAATGTCACCGGCTCGGCAAAGTTTCGCAAGCTGATCACGGCGGGCGATTATTCGGCCGCGCTCGTCGTGGCACGTGATCAGGTGGAAAACGGCGCGCAGGTCATCGACATCAACATGGATGAAGGCCTGATCGACAGCCAGAAGATCATGGTCGAATATCTCAACCTGATTGCAGCAGAACCCGATATCGCGCGCGTGCCGGTGATGATCGACAGCTCCAAATGGGAGGTGATCGAGGCCGGTCTGAAGTGTATTCAGGGCAAGGGCATCGTCAATTCGATCTCGCTCAAAGAGGGTGAGGAAGCCTTTTTGCATCATGCGCGTCTGGTGCGCGCCTATGGCGCGGCAGTCGTCGTCATGGCCTTTGACGAAACGGGGCAGGCGGACACGGAAGAGCGCAAGGTCGAAATCTGCGCCCGCGCCTACAAGATTTTGACCGAGCAGGTCGGGTTCCCCCCCGAAGATATCATTTTTGATCCCAATGTCTTCGCGGTCGCCACC
>JAATGD010000002.1 GCA_015654965.1 Hyphomicrobiales bacterium | reverse complement strand
TCGAAGCTGAATCCGGTGTCTTGTTGAGCGAGATTATCGAGGCTGTTGCCAAGCACGGTTATTTCCTGCCTGTAACGCCCGGTACACGTTTTGTGACGTTGGGTGGTGCAATCGCCAATGATGTGCATGGAAAGAACCATCATTTGCGCGGCACTTTTGGCAGTCATGTGGAAAGTCTGGAGCTTCTTCGCTCTGACTGTGTGCATTACATCTGTTCGAGCGCTGAAAATGCCGAGCTTTTTTCAGCAACAATTGGCGGGATGGGCCTGACGGGTCTGATCCTCAACGCCCGTATCCGATTGATGCCTGTTGGCTCTCTTGATGTTGAAGAAAGCATCACGCCTTTCCAGAATCTGTCCGAATATTTTGCGATTGCCGAAGATTGCGACCGACACAATGAATATGCGGTGGCTTGGGTAGATCAACTTGCCAGTGGTCGCTCTGAGGGGCGTGGGGTGCTTTTGACTGGAAATCACGCGATCAACGGCAACCGTGCGGGAAAGAGTGGCGAAGCCAAACTTGGCGTGCCGTTTGATATGCCATTTTCAATGTTGAACAGGCCGAGCCTGACCGCATTTAATATGCTCTATTATCATGCCAAACGCCGCAAGCAGGAGCCTCATCTCGTAGGCTTTGCGAGCTTTTTCTATCCACTCGACGGCGTCCGTAACTGGAATCGGCTGTATGGTCCTACAGGGCTTTACCAGCATCAGAGCGTAATCCCCTTTGATTACGCGGAGCGCGTGATCCCCGCTATGTTGGGCGCTAGCCGCGCGGCAGGTCAGGCGTCGTTCCTGACGGTGCTGAAGCGGTTTGGCGATATGCGTTCACCGGGGCTGCTGTCGTTTCCGAAGCCGGGCTATACTTTGACGATGGACTTTCCCAATCGTGGACAGAAGACGCTTGAACTGCTCGAGCAACTCGACCGCATGACGGTTGAGGCGGGTGGGCGCGTTAATCCTTACAAAGATCAGCGCATGAGTGCGCAGACATTCAAAGCCGGCTTTCCAGAATGGCAGCAGCTTGAAGAAATGCGCGATGCGCGGTTCTGCTCCGATTTCTGGCGGCGCACCATTAAACCACGAGGCAGAACATGAAATACATCCCATTCATTCTCTTCACGGTTATGACCAATGCGGCGGCGCAGTTGCTGCTCAAATATGGCATGATGACATTCAGCAATGCGACTTACACGGCGGATACGCTGATTTATCGGATCTTTCAGATTGTCTTTAATCCGTGGGTTTTTGCTGGACTGACCATGTTTGTGATTTCCATGGCATCGCACATGTACGTGCTCTCTAAAGTCGATCTGTCCTTTGCATATCCCTTTCTGAGCCTTGCCTATGTTGCCGTGGCAGTTTTTGCATGGCTTTTGTTCAAGGAAGAACTGGGCGTCTACAAGATCGCGGGCATTGCTTTTATCTGCATTGGAACAGTGCTGATCGCGCAAAGCGGCAGGACGCCAAATGCCGAACAGAACGCGGCGGTTCATGACCGTTCGCCAGTCTAAATATAAAAATCGGGGCAGGATTATGAGACATATTATTTTCGGTGGTGATGGCTTTGTGGGGCGCTATCTGGCTCCCATGCTTCTCGCTGATGGCCATGAAGTGATTGTCGCAGATATCGTGAAAAGCGATCTCGCGCATTATGGCGAAGTGACATTTGTGCATACAGATGTGACTGACCCGGAAGCCATTCGCAAGCTCGGCATTCGCGCCGATGATATGGTCTATAATCTCTCGGCAAAGATGCTGTCGCCGCTTCAGGTTCGCGCCAAGCGTCACGATTTCTTTTTTCCGGTCAATTATTACGGTACGGAAAATATTATTCATGCGATGGATAAAGCGGGCGCAAAGCGGCTCGTGCATTTCACGACAGATATGGTCTATGGCCATACTTATGATTGGCCGCAAAAGGAAGATCACCCGTGTAATCCGCTTGGTGAATATGGCCTGTCGAAGTTCAAGACCGAGCAGCTGGCCGCTGAATGGCGCACACGCGGCATGAATATTTCGCTGTTCCGCCCGCGCCTGATTATCGGACCGGGACGCCTTGGCATTCTGGAAAAGCTGTTCAAGCTGATCGATAATAATCTGCCGGTGCCGATGATCGGCTCGGGCAAGAACCCTTATCAGTTTATCTCGGTGTTTGATTGTGCCTCGGCCGCCTATGCGGCTTTCAAGGCCGGTGTGCCGAACGAAGTTTATAATCTCGGCTCTCTTAACCCGCCGCCTGTGCGCAAGCTACTTGGCGATCTGGTCAAGCATGCAGGATCAAAATCCATTCTGGTGCCAACACCCGCATGGGCCGTCAAACGGACGCTGGA
>JAATGD010000031.1 GCA_015654965.1 Hyphomicrobiales bacterium | reverse complement strand
AAGCCGATCATGCTGCCGGGACGTCATGTGATCAACGCTGCATTGGCTCTGGCCATCGTGCTTCTGGTCGTGGTGCTGGTCAATACCGAAAGCCATTTCGTATTCTGGATGATCGTCGCCTTGTCGCTGGTCTTCGGTGTCCTGATCATCGTGCCGATCGGTGGCGCGGACATGCCGGTCGTCGTTTCCATGCTCAATTCCTATTCGGGCTGGGCTGCGGCAGGCATTGGCTTCACGCTCGGCAATCTGGCGCTGATCATCACCGGTGCGCTGGTTGGCTCGTCCGGCGCGATCCTCAGCTACATCATGTCCAAGGGCATGAACCGTTCGTTTATTTCGGTCATTCTCGGCGGGTTTGGTGGCGACACTTCGGCTGCTGGTGGCGGTGAGGTCGAGCAGCGTCCGGTCAAGCAGGGCTCGGCGGATGATGCGGCTTTCATCATGAAAAACGCTTCCAAGGTCATCATCGTGCCGGGCTATGGCATGGCAGTCGCACAGGCGCAGCATGCGCTACGTGAAATGGCCGACAAGCTGAAGGCCGAAGGCGTGGAGATCAAATATGCGATCCACCCGGTCGCCGGTCGTATGCCAGGGCATATGAACGTGCTGCTGGCTGAGGCCAATGTGCCTTATGACGAGGTGTTCGAGTTGGAAGACATCAATTCGGAATTCGCGACCGCCGATGTGGCCTTCGTGATCGGCGCGAACGATGTGACCAATCCTGCGGCGAAGACCGATCCGAAATCGCCGATTTTCGGCATGCCGATTCTGGATGTCGACAAGGCGGGAACGGTTCTGTTCATCAAGCGCGGTATGGGTTCGGGTTATGCGGGGGTCGAGAACGAACTTTTCTTCCGCGACAACACCATGATGCTTTTTGCAGATGCCAAGAAGATGGTCGAAAATATTGTAAAAGCTCTCGATCATTAAAACTTGCCACTATAAGTAGCGAACAATAAAGGCGGATTTATCTGCCTTTATTTTTATTTTATTTTTAAGCAATATTAGAATTGTGAATTTATTTTTTAATATTGTGAGGCCTCCCATGAAATATATTTATCTTGCAATCTGTTTTTCAATTCTCTCGTTTTGCTCATTCGCCTATGCTGACACGAAAGAAATAGCGCCAAAGGATGAAATAGGAAAACAGGCCAACGGAATCGAGGCAAATGTCTATTTCACAAGCGGGGTCACGACCAACAGCATATCGGACCTGATGGCTGTGTTGGAGCAGATTCGCTTCAACTATCCGAAGGTTGGAAAAATCAATCTTCTCATCAACAGTCCCGGAGGGGATGTTTCTGCCGGCATGCAGGCATATTGGAATCTGAAAAGTTATCCTTTGCCTGTTCATGCCATTAACGTCGGAGATGTTTCTTCGGCTGCCACTTTCCTGTTTTGTGCGGCTGGCGAGCGCAGCTCTGTGCCCAGCGGGACCTTTCTTCTCCATCCTCCTGCGACTGCAATAAATGATTATGTAAAGCCGGATGTTATTGAAAGGGAGCGGGAATATATTCGGGCAAACGTTGCATTCATGGAAAGCGTTTATAAAGAATGCACCAATATGAACGATGACGACATTAAAGACATGCTGAAGGCAGAGTATAATAGCAAATTTCTGGATAATAAGCAGGCAGAGAAAATTGCTTTAACAAATGGTACCATCGATAAGATTCCGCAATCGGCAGTATCCTTTTTTATTCAGGAAAAGAACAGCGGATAAGCGTTACAGTTCTTGTATGCTGGCAAGACTGAACACAAAACGACAACAACGCCTCCGGCCAGAGCTGTTGACGGATTCATAAAATCCCTGGAGCCAGTCTGGTCGAAATTGTTTTCCTTTTGCGACTTGGCAATCTACCCATAGATCATCTTGTCCTGCAACGCACGCAGTTGCGCAATTTTCGAGCCGGGTCTGGGGGCTGCATTTTCATAGGTGATGAGTTCGCCCTTTTTGATGGGGGCGGTGACGATGCCATTTTGCAAAAGCCCGCAGGGAACGGCTTTGGCAGCGCGTGCTTCCGGTGTCGTCATGATCCATGAACGATAGCAATATTGGCCGATGGCATCGAGTTGTTCGCCGGGGTGCAAATCCTTCTTGGCAACGGCGCAGACTTCTGCCACCGGCTTTGGCAGCGGCACCATATCGGCCTTGCCGTGCAGGACAGCACGCGCAACCGTGAGCGGCACTTCGAGCGAGGTGAGGTGGTAGGGACGATGGAAGGTGAAATAGGGACCTTTGCCGATCTTGAGGTCTTCCAGTCGTTCGTTGAGGCGGGGATGATCCATCTTGGCGACGACGAAAACCCCCGGCGAAACGCCCTTGCCGATGGAATAATCGACAACACCGCTTTTCGATAAAACGCCGCCATCTTCTTGCGGGATCAATGTGCTGCTCAACTGGTCCACGCTGGCGCGCGGGCCATGCATGCCAGCAATATCCGGCACAAGGCCGGTCGCATTGGCAATGGCCGCCATTTCCACCATGGTTTTTGAGCCATCGACGAATTCGACCAGGAGACGCACATTCATGTTCCGTCTGTCGGCCTCTGCCTGATAGTCATCGGGAATGGCATCGAAATTGAGTGGATTGTTCTTGCCCTTGCCTGCCGAGACGACTTCATAGCCAAGGGTTGAAACAAACTCGATCAGTTCCATGCAGGAGGAGGGCTCATCGCCCGCGCCGAGCGAATAGATGACGCCCTGCTTATCGGCCTGCGCCTTGAGATAGGGGCCGATGGTCACATCGGCTTCGACATTCATCATCACCAGATGCTTGCCGTTTTCAATCGCCTTGATACCCGTTTCCGCTCCCACTTCAGGAATGCCGGTCGCATCGATGATCACATCGATCAGCGGATTGGAAAGGATGAGGTCGTTGTCGCCGGTCACGGCAATCTTGCCGCTTTCGATGGCACGGGTCATGGCCGTTTCACTATCCGCTTCCTGCGCATTCGTATCATCGCCATAGGCGGTGCGCACGGCCTTGAACGTGTTTGGCACGCGCCGCGCGGAGAGGGCACCCACTTCGATGCCGGGCATGCGGGCAACCTGCGTGACAATATCGGTCCCCATCTCGCCCGCACCGATAAGGCCGATGCGAATTGGCTTGCCACTGTCTGCGCGTTCCTTAAGATCGCGCGCCAGCCCGACCAGTGCCACATTCGTCGTCATGAGGTTCTCCGCAAAACCGTCCACCGTCATTTGGCGGTAATTTTGTCACGCTTGTGTTGATTTGGGTGCGTAATGGACCAACAGTCTCTATATCAACACGATCTGTCGTGCATCCATAAACTGCGCGACAAAATATGCATTCCACCGGAGCCTTCATGACCCACGCATCTCCCTTCGATCTTGTTATTTTTGATTGCGACGGTGTTCTCGTCGATAGCGAGCCATTGTCCTGCCAGGCATTCGAGCAGGTCTATGCCAATCACGGCATGGTTTTGCCCACAGGCACGGTTGCCAAGGGTATCGGTATGAAGATTGCTGATATTGTTACGATGATCGAGGATCTAACGGGGCACAGGCTACCGGATGGGGCGGAAAGCGACTTCTGGCCAATCACCCGCGATCTGTTTGCGCAAGACTTGCAGCCCACACTTGGCATTGGTGATTTTCTCAAGGCGCTTTCACAGCCGCGCTGCGTGGCTTCGTCCTCGCACCCCGATCGCATTGCTTTCAGTCTTAAAAAGACGGGAATCGATCATTATTTCGGCGATGCCGTTTATTCATCAAGCATGGTCAAGCGTGGCAAGCCTGCACCGGATCTGTTTTTATTCGCTGCTGACAAGATGGGCATTGACCCGAAACGTTGCGTGGTGATCGAGGATTCGCCCTTTGGTATCGAAGGGGCGATTGCTGCGGGCATGACGGCATTCGGTTATATCGGTGGCGGACATACTTATGAAGGACATGCGGAACGGCTCTCATCCAAAGGCGCGCAAAAGGTGTTTTCTCACTGGGATGATATTGCTCGTGAAATACGGCTTTCCCTTTAATGCAGAAATTTGTCATGGCGTCTTTATAGGGTAAAGAAGCCTTGATCAGTCAGCAGAAAGTTTGAAATTATGAAGGACGCAATTACGCTCGATCAGTTGCGCGCGGCAATCGGCACGGAGATCGGTTGTTCAGAGTGGCGCGAAGTCACCCAGCAGATGATCGACCAGTTTGCCGATGCAACCGATGATCATCAATTTATTCATGTCGATCCCGAGCGTGCTGCAAAAGAGACGCCGTTTGGCGGCACCATCGCGCATGGTTTTCTCACTTTGTCGCTGCTGTCCACGCTGGCTTTTGAAGCGCTGCCGATGTTGCAGGGCGCGACCATGGGCATCAATTACGGTTTCGATTCGGTGCGCTTCATGTCACCGGTGAAAACAGGCGCGCGCGTGCGCGCCCGTTTCAAGCTGGCGCACGCTGATATTCGGCCATCGGGCCGTGTCGTCAATCATTATGAGGTGACGCTGGAAATCGAGAATACGATCAAACCGGCATTGACGGCAACGTGGTTGACCATTGCCGTTGTCGAACCGCCGGAAGATTAGGCCATTTTGTCAGAATGGATTTGAAGCCGTCCTTCTTCATCAAGAGGGGCGGCTTTTTCTTTATGCACCGTCATCAAGTCGCGGAAGAAGAACGGGCCGTGCAGGAACATGCCGAAATCATAGAAATTCTTCTTCTCGGCCCCGCGTAGATAGAGAAGATGCATGAGGAAGAAATTGCCCTTGGCGCGCTTGTAGCGGTTGGCGCTGTGCACATTCTTAAAGCGAATGCGGTTGATAAGCGGTGGATTAGCCGTATTGATTTTCAGATCACGCGCGGGGTTCGAACCATAGAAATGGATGATATCGGTCAGGGTCTGGAATTCCGACCATAGAACCGGGCTGTCCTCGATGACCACGCGGACATCTTCGCGGACGGCTTTCGCCTTTCCATGT
The DNA here is from genome assembly GCA_015654965.1 of Hyphomicrobiales bacterium. Lineage (GTDB taxonomy): Bacteria > Pseudomonadota > Alphaproteobacteria > Rhizobiales > Rhizobiaceae > Brucella. The sequence goes on along the minus strand of JAATGD010000031.1, from coordinate 2,972 downwards.
AGCGCGATCATCATAAGGCATGAGCCAATGCCAAGCAGTGATATGGGCTGGCGCAAAAGAAGATCGGGGCGCTCGCGCTGGATTGCGGCCAATGCTTCAACAGCAGGAACCGTGCCAAGACTGTGCGCGACGATGATGACTTCATCGGCATTGCTGGTTTCGATCTTCTGCTTGAGAGTATCCGCAAATTCTTCACGCCGCTGGTTGAGTGTCTCGTTGCGGTTATGAATACGGTCATAGGCCGCCGACCAATCGTCGAGCAAATAGGACATGAAAAACCTGTCACCCGGTTTGCGCACGATCTTAGTTGCGATCAAAGCCGCCAGCGGGATCGACCAGACCAGATGCAGCGGAGAATATCCGATCAGCAAGGGGGAAATGGCTATTCCCGATCCGATGCCGAGGATAGCAAGCGATAAAAGAAACGGCCACAGGAAGAACAGGACAAAACGCCAGCTCGTGATGAGATAGCGCCAAAGCGTGCCGGTAATGAGAATGTTCATGAAGGCGCGAAAGCCGGTCAACATGCGCTTGGGGGTGGAGCGTTCGGCGTATTCATCAAAAATATCGGCAGTACCGAACTGGCAGAATTGCGTCTCTGTGCACCAGCCATTGCCCTGTGTCGTAACCGTCATTTGGGCGCATCCATGCGACTCTTCCACCATCGGGGATGCCTTGGTCTTGGCGTTCCAGAGTCGGTCAAAATCCTTCAAAGCCTGCAGATGGCGGATTCGGATGGCTTTGGGATGCAGGCCTTCATAGCCTGTGAACTGAATGACGAGTCGTTTGCGGAAAATCATGAATAAGATGGATCAAAAGCAATATGGGCAGGGGAGGGAGGAAACCGGACTTGGGGACGGGCTGCCCGTCTGGAGGATTATTGAGGCTGAATTATGCGGAAGCGGATGATCCGACAATCAATTTTTACGTGATCGGTTGCGATGGGAGAGGATAAAGGTGGTATTTCACACCTCCCACGTCAAGATTGCATCTTGAGGTAGACAGGCATTGCGCTTTCTGGTAATAGCCAGCACCAATTTGCAGCGTTTGAGTTGCGAAGCTTGGGAGCCTTAGGGCGTTGCTCTACCGGTCTGATCGGTGGATAACGTTAAAAGACCCCCGAATGGCCTCAGGCTTATCCGAAATTCTAACCGATACGGGAATACACGTGCAGGTACTCGTCCGCGATAACAATGTTGATCAAGCTCTCCGCGCTCTCAAGAAAAAGATGCAGCGTGAAGGTATCTTCCGCGAAATGAAAATGCGCGGCCACTACGAAAAGCCATCCGAAAAGCGTGCACGCGAAAAGGCAGAAGCCGTTCGTCGCGCCCGTAAGCTCGCTCGCAAGCGCGCACAGCGTGAAGGCCTCGTTGGCGGTGGTCGCGTCGCAGCGCGCTGATCAACTTTAAAAACAGGCACCGCTTGTGATGGTGCCTTTTTGCTTGCCGGTGCAGCTTATCGCTTGCGCCGGTTTTTGCATTTGTCGCATTGTCTATTGAGAGCCGATACATACTGATTTCATGTTTTTATCAAAGTTTAACGCTGCACCGGAAAAGTCTCTGGACTTTTATGGTCCGATTATGTGTAAAGCAGATAGTTAGACTGGACATCTTTTGCATGGCCTGATCATTATGATGTCTTTTGATATTGATCATCGGGCAATGCAAAAAGATAAACAGGCTGGTCAAGCAGGCTGATATTGTGCCGCAATAGTTCTACATGGTTCTGTCAGATATAGAATTCACAAGCAGAACCGTGACGCAGGATGGAAAGAAACGAAGCCCCGGAGGTTTTCGTTTCTATGGGCTAAGAGGAACGCTGTCGTTGTCAACACGCTTAAAGGTGATTCAAACGTCCGGGACTATTGGTGCGGGGCGTGGCGCATTGAGTGAAAAAAAGATCGCACGTCACGGTCTGATTATCGCGGCTTCGCTGCTGGCCATGACCATGGCTGGTTGTCAAAGTTCCAGTATGTCCGCTTTGAGTTCGGTCGACCGGGCACAAGGCTCGACCGAGAATATCAGCTCGCTGACCAGTGTGATCCAGAGCAATCCGCGCGATCCTGAAGGCTATAACGTGCGTGGTTCCGCTTATGGCCGGGCAGGGCGTAACAAGGAAGCGATTCGCGACTTCGATCAGGCGATTGTGCTCAATCCGAATTTCTATCAGGCCTATGCCAACCGCGCACTTGTCTATCGCGCCATGGGCGATAGCGGCAAGGCCGCGCAGGATTATAGCAAGGCAATCCAGATCAACCCGCAATATGATGGTGCCTATATTGGCCGCGGTAATGTCTATCGGCAGGCCGGGCGTCTCGATCAGGCGTTGAGTGACTTCAATCAGGCGATTGCGCTTCAGACCACCGATGGCCGTGCCTATCACAATCGCGGCCTGATTTATCAGGCCAAGGGGCAGCACCAGCAGGCGATCGAGGATTTTTCCAAGGCCATTTCGCTGAATTCGTCGGCACCTGAACCCTATAATGGGCGCGGCATTTCCTATGTGGCGCTCAATGATTATGATAATGCTTTCGATGATTTCAACACAGCGATCAACCTGAACCAGAATCTGGCTGAAAGCTGGGCCAACCAAGCGCTGGTCTATGAGCACCGCGGCGACAAGGCCAAGGCGGCAAATTCCTATAGCCGTGCCGTGCAACTCGATCCGAAATACCAGCCTGCCAAGGATGGTCTGGCACGTACACGCGGTTAAGTTTCGCGCTCTCTAAATTGTCATCACGATCTAAAGCCGTCACTGCATTTAAATGCAGTGACGGCTTTTCTTTGTGATGGCGCGATATATATTAAAGCCATGTCTGTTTTTGATCACATTGCTTTTCAGGTCACAAATATCGGGCGCAGTTTTTCATTCTATGAAAGCTGCCTGCCGCGCCTTGGGCTAAAGGTTATTGCGCGCTCCGGCGGTGTTTTCCTTATCAATGGCGGTAAAAGCGCACCCGTTCCCTTGCTTTT
>JAATGD010000196.1 GCA_015654965.1 Hyphomicrobiales bacterium | reverse complement strand
GCGACCTGAATTTCATTGTCGAAATGGCCAATGTTGCCGACAATCGCCATGTCCTTCATCTCGCGCATGTGCTCGATACGGATGACGTCCTTGTTGCCGGTGGTGGTGATGAAGATGTCGGCCGAGGAGACGACGTCTTCCAGCGTGACGACTTCAAAACCGTCCATGGCGGCCTGCAGGGCGCAGATCGGATCGACTTCCGTCACCTTGACGCGGGCGCCAGCTCCAGCCAGCGACTGCGCTGAGCCCTTGCCGACATCGCCATAACCGCAGACAACGGCCACTTTGCCAGCCATCATCACATCGGTACCGCGACGAATGCCGTCAACGAGTGATTCCTTGCAGCCATATTTATTGTCGAATTTCGACTTGGTGACGCTGTCATTGACGTTGATTGCCGGGAAGGGCAGCAGGCCCTTTTTCTGCAACTGGTAAAGACGGTTAACGCCGGTGGTGGTTTCTTCCGTAACACCCTTGATGGCGGCGCGCTGCCTGGTGAAAAAGCCCGGCGTCGCAGCCATACGCTTCTTGATCTGCGCGAACAAAACTTCTTCTTCTTCGCTTCCAGGCTTTGAAAGCACATCTTCGCCGGCTTCGGCGCGGGCACCGATCAGGATATACATGGTGGCGTCACCGCCATCATCGAGGATCATGTTGGAGGGTTCACCATCGGGCCATTGAAAAATCTGGTCGGTATAGGTCCAGTATTCTTCCAGCGTCTCGCCCTTGATGGCGAAAACCGGCGTGCCAGTTGCGGCAATGGCAGCGGCGGCATGGTCCTGCGTCGAGAAAATATTGCACGAGGCCCAGCGCACATCCGCGCCAAGTTCTTTCAGCGTTTCAATCAGCACGGCGGTCTGGATGGTCATGTGCAGGGAGCCGGAAATCCGCGCGCCCTTCAAAGGTTTTGACTTGCCGAATTCCTCACGCGCCGCCATCAGGCCCGGCATTTCGGTTTCGGCAATGTCGAGTTCCTTGCGGCCCCACTCGGCGAGGCTCAGGTCCTTGACGACAAAATCCTTATTTGCGGTCATCATGTGCTCCGGTCAAAGGCAATTCCGGCACAAAATGAAAGAGGCGCGGAATCGCGTTGCAAAAAAGCGCCCGGACAGTTTTTCATGAAACATGCATCCGGCTTGCGCCCTGACTAGCAGATCGCAAGCTTTTGCACAACATCACATAAACAAATCTTTATACGTGCATACCGAAAGAAGGGGACGCGTCAGTTTTCTTCGCCAAAACGGTCTGCAATGAGTGCCTGCAAGGCAGCGAGCACTTCTTTCGCCTCCTCACCCGAAGCACTGATTTCGATGCAGCAGCCGGGAGAGGCAGCGAGCATCATCAGTCCCATGATGGAGGTTCCACCCACCGTCATGCCGTCCTTGGAAACGCGGACATGCGCATTAAAGCCATCGACAAGCTGGACGAATTTGGCGGAAGCACGGGCATGCAGCCCGCGTTTGTTGACGATTTCGAGCGATCGGGAAATGGCACTGGCAGCATCATATTCGCCGGTAACGGTAACAGTGGGATGCATCCATTACTTTCCTGTCAGGACCTGACTGGCGACATTGATATATTTGCGCCCCGCATCCTGCGCTTCACGCAATGCGGCCTTGATATCGCCGCCAGTGCGAACGCTTGAGAGCTTGATCAGCATCGGCAGATTGACACCTGCGATGACTTCGATCTTGCCTTCCTGCATCACCGAGATCGCCAGATTGGAAGGCGTTCCTCCGAACATATCGGTGAGAATGATGACGCCATTGCCGTTATCCGCCCGCCCGACCGCGTCCACGATGTCCCGACGACGCTGTTCCATGTCGTCTTCCGCACCGATACAGACGGTTTCAAAATTGTCCTGCGGGCCAACGACATGCTCAACGGCATGAAGAAACTCTTCGGCCAGTCTTCCGTGCGTAACAAGCACGAGTCCGATCATACTATAAAAGCTCCTGTCGCGTGCCCGCCGCTTCATCGTGGCCGATGATCAGATGACACAATTCAGCCGGAAACGGACCGGCGAACCATGCATCTTGGCAGCGCAAATCCTGATAGCAAGTGCAAAATTTACACACAGCCTTGAAAAAAGCAAAATGCCGCAGAGATATGCACGATCTTGCGAATCAGGATGCGCCAAATCGGAGATTTTTGGCAGGCAGGCTCCGCATAAACAGCCTTACAAACCCCAAGGCTCGTAAAAAAGCGTCGCTTCAATCGCCCGCGACAGCGCATTGGAATCACCATTCGATGATAAGGCGGGCAAAAGGAGTTTGGGCAATTCCCTGTCCTCGAAGCGCCAGACTTGGCCGCCGGGATAACGCTCGGCATCCGCCCGATCGACCAGCATGATGGCAAGATCGAGAGCGGTTGCAGCGATATAAGGCACCTTGAAAAGTCCGGCACCGCGAATTTCCACCCCGCCTGCCAGAATTTCCGGCACGGCTGCCACAAGCCTTTCGCCTTCGAGGTGCACCAATGTGCGGTCATCGGCCACGAGAAACGCCTCTTCGCCCCGCATCAGAGCGCGCTCCACCAAAGTCAGCGCCAGTTCGGTCTTGCCCGCCCCCGAGCGCCCCATGATAATCACCCCACGCCCGCGCAATTGTACGGTGGTGGAATGCAGGCCGCTCTTTTGCTCTTCAGGCGTCATGAAGCGGCCGGAAGTTCGACAATGAAACGCGCGCCGCAGCTCTCACCCGGCTTGGCCCGGTCGTTTATATTTTCCGCAGTCAATGTGCCGCCATGGGCTTCAATGATCTGGCGGCTGATCGAAAGTCCAAGGCCTGAATTCTGACCAAAGGCTTCCGAAGACGGACGGTCGGTATAAAACCGCTCGAAAATCCGCTCGATATTCTCGATCGGAATACCGGGACCGTTATCCTCGACCAGCACGCGGATATGATTGCCTTCACCCGAAAGCCTCACGACGATGCGTCCGGTATCATCGGGCACGAAAGAACGCGCATTTTCAATCAGGTTGCTAACCACCTGACCAAGACGCAGGTCGTGGCCTGCAACCAGAAAACCTTTCTTGCCCGGCAAGGGCTTGCCGATATCGAGAACGATTTCCGTGCCGCTCTTGTTGCGCCGCACTTCGCGCGCCGCATTGACGATGCCCGTGAGCAGCGACTTCATATCCACACGATCCGTGTGTTCGCGTGCCAGTTCGGCATCAAGCCTTGAAGCATCCGAAATATCGGTGATCAGGCGATCAAGGCGGCGCACATCGTGCTGGATGACATCAAGCAACCGTTGGCGCGATTCCTCAGACTTGGCCAGCGGCAGGGTTTCCACCGCGCTGCGCAAGGAGGTAAGCGGGTTTTTCAGCTCGTGGCTGACATCGGCCGCAAAGCGTTCAATGGCTTCGATACGCGTATAAAGCGCATCCGTCATGTCGCGAATGGAGGTGGAAAGATGCCCCACCTCGTCCTGACGTTCAGAAAAATCCGGGATTTCCACACGGTTTTTCACACCATGGCGCACGCGATCGGCGGCGGCTGACAATTTGCGCAAGGGGCTTGCGATGGTGGAAGCGAGAAAGAGCGACAGGATAACCATGACCAGCGATACGACGCCAAAGACGCGGAACACCGCCATGCGTTCGCCCTGCACGATCTTGTCGATATCGTCGCCTTCGGTGGAAAGCAGCAGCACGCCTAAAATGGCGCGAGAACGCTGGACGGGGACTGCGACGGACACCACCAGTTCGCCCTTTTCATTGCGCCGCTGCGCGGTCTGTGGCGAACCCGCCAGCGCCTTGACGATTTCAGGAAAAGCCAGTCCCGTTCCACCCGGCTGCTCCTTATAGGCGGTGCCGCTATCGTAGAAAAATCCCAGGACCCAGTTGCTGAAACGATCCCAGAGATCTGGCTCATCTTCTTCGATGGGGGGCAGATCATAGCGCAGGACGGGGCCTGCGGAGGGAAAACTCGTCGAATAAAGTGCGCGCGAATCGAGCAGCATATTGGCATAGCGGTCATAAATGCGCGCGCGTGTGCTGGTCGGAGAAATGAGCCTGCGCAGCAAGGGGGAGACTTTTTCCGGGTTGATTGGAAACTCCCAGTTATCGGGCGAATCGGGTGAGGGGGTCAGGCTTTGACCTGCCTGCAACTCCAGAAGCTTTTCGGGATCGATCAGCAGCGAATTGGTATCGACGGTAGCTGACGCCGAAATGGCTGCGGCAATGATTTTTCCCTGTGTCAGCAGGCTTTCGATCTTGGCATCGATCAGTCCCTCGCGGAACTGGTTCATATAAAGAATGCCGGAAACCAGAACGCCAAGCGCCGCCAGATTGAGAAACAGGATGCGGCGCGTCAGGCTCGAAAACAGATATTGCCCGAGAAACTTGCGCACAGGCGCAAACAGACGGCGCCAGAACACCGAACGTTGCCGCCGCGCCCTGCGCTCCCGCCAGTCAGCCTTAGGGCCTGCGAGGCCTCCGGAACCTGCAAGGCCATCATTACGGGTCTCTGCGACCATCTCGCCTATCTGCTCGCGTTCTGCCTATGCCGGATGAGTTATCCGGCACAGGATATGATGTCGATCAGGCCTCGCGGAAGCGATAGCCAACACCGTAAAGCGTTTCGATCATCTCGAAGCTGTCGTCAACCACCTTGAACTTCTTGCGCAGGCGCTTGATGTGACTGTCGATGGTGCGATCATCGACATAGACCTGCTCATCATAGGCCGCATCCATCAGCGCGTCACGGCTTTTTACGACGCCGGGACGCTGCGCCAGCGAATGCAGGATGAGGAATTCCGTCACCGTCAGGGTCACAGGCTCGCCCTTCCATGTGCAGGTATGGCGTTCCTGATCCATGACCAGTTGGCCGCGTTCAAGCGACTTGGCCTGCTGGCCGACAGGTTTTGCCGTGCCGTCACGCGCTGCCACGCGGCGCAGAACCGCTTTCACGCGCTCGACCAACAAACGCTGGGAAAACGGCTTGGTGATGAAATCATCCGCGCCCATCTTGAGGCCGAACAACTCGTCGATCTCATCATCCTTGGAGGTCAGGAAAATGACGGGCAGGTCGGATTTCTGGCGCAGGCGGCGCAGAAGCTCCATGCCATCCATACGCGGCATCTTGATATCGAAAATCGCAAGATTGGGCGGGCGGGCCATCAGGCCGTCCAGCGCGGACGCACCATCCGTATAGGTTTCAACCCGGTAGCCTTCCGACTCAAGCGCAATGGACACGGAAGTTAGAATATTGCGGTCATCATCGACCAGTGCAATCGTCTGCGTTGCCGAGGCTTCCTTCATGCGAGCCTTCTCCTTCATTCAAATCCGTCGGCCCATTTTGAGGTGCGGCCAACTTTTGGCGATTGTGCTCCGGCGTGAACATTGCCCTTTAAAAATACAGTAGGCTCTTCATACCGGCATATAGGTCGATCCTATAACAATGAGGCCGCATTTGCAGTACAAATTAGGTACAAAATGTGGCGGCGGCATAAGAAGCCTGTAATTGCTGCTCAACGAATCATTTCCGGTACAATCACACGCCGTAATTGTTGTTCCCAAATTATACACGTCAAAAACCGCTCATTAAACGATTTAAAAAAATTTCAAAATTTTTAAATCGATTAAATATTTGAATTATTTCAATTAATCTGTTTCTGACTTCAAACCCCTTCGCAAAAGGAAAAGCGGAGGCTTGATTGATTTTGTCCAACTCGACTG
>JAATGD010000405.1 GCA_015654965.1 Hyphomicrobiales bacterium | reverse complement strand
CACTTGTGACGAGCAAGGTCGGAGCCAGACCGGCCAGGCGCGAACACAAGGCGGGCGCGGCATAGGGGTGGGTGAACCCGCCACAGTCGCCCAGATAATGCTGCCAGCCATCGGCCATAGTCTGGACCGCGCTTTCCGGGCAATATTTGCGGAAAGACGCGGTGGCAAGACATGGGTCCAGCATGGGCGAAAGCAGTATCTGACCCTTGAGATCGGTCAGATATTGATCGCGCGCCATCAGCGCCACACCGGCTGCGATATTGCCGCCCGCCTCTTCACCGGCGACAAACAGCGTCGATTTCTTATGCGCCAGTTCCGGGCAACGCGCCCGCATGGTCGTCAGGATCGAATAGATCACCTCAAGCGCCGCCGGGAACGGATTGAGGCAGGCAAACGAATATTGCAGCGACACGACCACCGCACCCGCATCGGCAAGTGTTTCGGCAACGCGTGCGCAGGAGCCAAGGCAAGAGGCCGAAAAAGCGCCGCCATGCAGGTGCAGGACGACAGGTGGCGGCGAAAGCAATTCCGCTACGCGATAGACGTGAGCCTGACAACCGGCACCTTTGGCCTCATTGTCGACGTGCAGCGTCTCCACCGTATATTTCGCACTCATCCTTCTTGCCTTTGTCTTATAGCGGCCAACCGCCATGGTGTTACATTACCATTGTCTATTAACTGGAATAGTCCCTTCATATTGGTTACACTATCCAGAATCTCGAACAATGGCGATTATCGACTATGGATCAGCTCTCGGCCATGCGTGCATTTCTGCGGGTTGTCGAAACCGGCAATTTTACACGCGCCTCCGCTTCCCTCAATATGCCCAAGGCGACGCTCAGCAATCTCGTCCAGGGGCTTGAGGCCCATCTTCATACCAAACTCCTCAATCGCACCACGCGCCGTGTTCTCGTAACACCGGATGGCGCACTTTACTATGAGCGTGCGGCAAGATTGCTTGGCGAGCTCGAAGAACTCGATGGCAGCCTTTCCAGCGCGCAAACGCTGCCCAAAGGACGGCTCAGGGTGGAAATGGCCAGTGCGGTCGCCAATCTGATCATTATTCCGTCATTGCCCGAATTTCATCAGCGTTATCCCGATATCCAGCTCGATCTGGGCGTATCGGATCGTCCGGTCGATTATGTGGCGGAGAATGTCGATTGCGCCATTCGTGTCGGCGAACTGACGGACCAATCGCTGATTGCCCGACGTATTGGCGACATGCATTTCATCACCTGTGCGTCAGTGGAATATCTCGAGCGTTGTGCCGTGCCGACACATCCGGCCGATCTGGGCAAGAATTGTTATGTTGTGGGCTATTTCCGGCCGACGACGGGACAGCAGATGCCGTTTTATTTCAGGCAGGGCACGGAAGAGGTGGAGGTCAATGGCCGTTATGTCGTGGCCGCCAATGAATCGACCACCTATCTGGCGGCGGTGCGCGCGGGACTTGGGGTTGCGCAGATTCCACTCTTCATGGTGCGCGACGATCTCGAAAACGGCACCCTGCGCCCTTTATTGCAGGACTGGCAGATTGATCCCATGCCGATCTATCTCGTCTATCCGCCCAATCGCCACCTGAGCAATCGGTTGCGCGTTTTTGCCGACTGGGTGGTCAAGGTCGTCGCAAAATCATCGATGAGTGATGCCGGCTAATATATAAAGAGGCCGTTGGGACACAGTTTTCGAGCTTATTCTGTGAAATATGATATGAGCGCTTTTATTGTGGCAATAAAGTGGTTTAGAAGTTGATAGATTCATGCAACTTTAGACTATATTGAGGGCCATATGTTTGCCACTGCACGGACGAGAAAACTCTATCCACTCACTGCCCTTCTGGCTGCTGTGACGGTCGAGCCTGTTCTTGCACAGGATGGGCTCAATCTTCAGACCATCGTCGTTGAAAGCAACAAGGATGGTGTCAAGGGCAAGGCGCTTGAGGCGACTGGGCCGGTTGATGGCTATGTTGCGAAAGTCACGCAATCCGGCTCCAAGACCGCGACACCGCTGATCGAGCTTCCGCAATCCATCTCGGTGGTCACGGCAAAACAGATGGAAGATCGCAATGTTCAGAATCTTGGACAGGCGCTCAATTATACCTCTGGCGTCGTCACGCAGCCTTACGGCAATGACGTTCGTTATTTTAGCCCGATTATCCGTGGATTTGAGGCCAATAACAGCGTCTATCTGAATTCGTTCCGCGTCATTCGCAGTCTCGGCGTCATGGCAATCGAGCCTTATGGTCAGGAACGCATCGATGTGGTGCGCGGTCCTGCTTCCGTTCTTTACGGGCAGGGGGAGCCGGGCGGTATTGTCAATCTGATCGCCAAGCGTCCGACGTTCCAGAATTTCGGCAATGTCGGTCTGGAGTGGGGCACGAACAAACGCTATATCGCCAAGGCTGATATTGGCGGCGTTTTGCGCGATGATCTCTCCTATCGCCTGACGGCACTGGGAAGGCTTGCGGATGGCGAGCAGGATTTTACCAATGATGACCGGTTTTATATCGCCCCTTCGCTGACATGGGCACCCGATAATGATACATCGCTGACCATTCTGGGCAGTGTGCAGCGCGACAAGGGCACCTCGCAGATAGGCCTGCCGCAGCAGGGAACGCTTGATTTCAATCCCTATGGGGATGTTCCGATCAGCCGCTATCTGGGTGAGCCGGATTTCAATGATAACAAAAGTACGCTGGTGACTTTCGGCTATGAATTACGCCATCGTTTCAACGAGACGTTCGAGTTTCGCCAGAACTTCCAGTATCTGTCCTATAAGGCCGATTATAATAATCTCTACTTCTCAAAGCTTGGTTCTGATCTGAGGACCGTGACGCGCGGAGCAAGTGTTCAATCGGAAGATATCGACAGTTTTGGCTTCGATAATCAGCTTGAAGCCAATTTTGTGACGGGTCCCCTCGAACATACGGCGATT
>JAATGD010000161.1 GCA_015654965.1 Hyphomicrobiales bacterium | reverse complement strand
CCTTTCCAAGAAAAGCGGCGAAAAACATTCAAGCCTCAGTTCCTTTGAATATTGGTACGGGGTGTGGACGGGGGCGGCAGTGGACAAGCGCGCGGAAAATACTGTCATCGCAACGGCTGCCATGGCCATGATGACGGCAATGGCTGCGGAAAATGACAGTTACGGCACATTTCATCGCAAGGCTGAAGCCCTTTGGTCAGGGCGTCATACAATGAAAGTATGATTCCATTCACCAAGCGGTGATTTTAACTGGCTGGGACTATGAACTTGCTGTCATTTGCCCTAGATGGTCTAGAAATAAGATAGGAACTATCGATGGTTGTCGCCTTGGTGCCGCGTCAGCCAAATCTTGCCGGGGTCTGGGTTTCGTATAAGCAATCATGCGAAATGCGTTCTGCTTCAGAGGCCCGTCGCTTGTATCTTTGAAAGGCATAAAATGGAAAAAGCAGATATCGGAATGGTCGGCCTTGGCGTCATGGGGTCAAATCTGGCGCTCAATATTGCCGAAAAAGGCTATACGGTGGCCGTTTATGACCGCGACGAACCTGTCCTGAAAGCCTTCATCGAAAAAGCGGGCGCGTTGCGCGACAAGATTATTCCCTGCGCGACTTTCGAGGAACTGGCGGACAATATCCGCAAACCGCGTCCATTCATTTTCCTGATCAAGGCCGGTGCGCCGGTTGATGCGGAAACCACCCGTCTCAAGGCGTTTCTTGAGAAGGGCGATATCATGATCGACGCTGGTAATTCGGATTATAGCGACACGGTAAGGCGTCTCAAGGCGCTTGGTCCCAACGATCCGACTTTTGTCGGCATGGGCGTTTCGGGCGGTGCGGAAGGTGCGCGTCATGGCCCGTCCATGATGGTCGGTGGCACACCGGAAGCCTATGAGCGCATTGCGCCCATCCTGCTTGCCGCCGCTGCCAAATATAAGGACGAGCCGTGCTGTGCGCTGGTCGGTCCTGATGGTGCCGGACATTTTGTCAAGACGATCCATAATGGCATCGAATATGCCGATATGCAGATGATTGCCGAAATCTACGGTATCCTGCGTGACGGTCTGGGCCTGTCCGCACCGGCAATCGGCGATGTGTTCGAGAAATGGAATTCCGGTCCGCTCGATTCCTACCTGATCGAGATTACCGCCAAGGTTCTCAAGGCGACCGATCCCGACAGCGGCAAGGCCGTGGTCGATATCATCCTTGATGAAGCAGGCCAGAAGGGCACCGGGCGCTGGTCGGCGATCGAGGCGCAGATGCTGGGCGTGCCTGCCACCGCCATCGAGGCTGCCGTGGCTGCGCGCTCGCTTTCAGCTCTTAAGACCGAGCGTGAAGAGGCGTCACAAATCTATAAGCCGGCCGCACGTACGCTCGATGTTGCCGATCATGCCAAGTTCCTCGCTGATCTGGAACAGGCGCTACTGGCTGGCAAGATCGCGGCCTATGCGCAGGGCTTTGCCGTGATGCAGGCGGCTTCCAGGGAACATGGCTGGAATATTCCGCTGGCCACGACCGCACGCATCTGGCGCGCAGGCTGTATCATCCGCTCGCAATTGCTCGATGATATTGCGCAGGCTTTTGAAGGCAATGAAAACCGCAATCTTCTTCTGGCCCCGGCCTTTGTTGAACGCATGAGCAAAGCCTCGAAGGGGCTTCGCCACATTGTCGCCAAGGCAGCCCTTGCAGGACTGCCGGTTCCGGCGCTGTCGTCGTCACTTAATTATTTCGATAGCTACACACAGCCGCTTGGCACCGCCAATCTCGTTCAGGGCCAGCGCGATTTCTTCGGCTCGCACGGCTTCAAGCGTGTCGACAAGGACGGTGATTTCCACGGTCCTTGGAACGGATAAACATCCGTCGCTTGTGAGAATTTTGACTGGCCGCGCATCTTTTGGGTGCGCGGCCAGTTTGTATGTTACGCGTTGCCGATAAGAATACCAGCCGCCAGAACCAGCGCGCCACCAAGAACCACCTGTAATGCTGCGCGGAAGAACGGTGTTTCCATATAGCGGTTCTGGATGAAGGCAATGGCCCAGAGTTCAAAGAAGACGAAAATCGCGGCAAGCGATGTCGCGGTCCAGAAATCCTTGATCAGATAGGGCAGGGCATGGCCCAGCCCGCCAAGCGTTGTCATGATACCGCAGGAAAGCCCGCGCTTGATGGGCGAGCCACGACCTGACAATTTACCGTCATCATGAACTGCTTCGGTAAAGCCCATGGAAATACCGGCACCCACCGATGCCGAAAGCCCGACGAGGAAAGTCTGCCATGTGTCCTGCGTGGCAAAGGCCGCAGCGAAGATTGGTGCCAGGGTGGAAACCGAGCCGTCCATCAAACCTGCAAGCCCGGGTTGGATATAGGTGAGGATGAATTGTTTGCGCTCCAGTGCGCGTTCCTCATCCTGTATTTTTTCAGGCGCCAGTTCGTTTTCCAGCGATTCAGCCCGCGCCTCGTGCTTCTTTTCCTGTAATGCGAGATCGCCCAGCAGTTTGCGGGTGTCCGCATCGCTTACATGTTTGGTGGCTTCGACATAGAAACGGTAGGACTGCTCTTCCATTTCCGTTGCGGCATCGCGCACAGCGTCAATGCCAAGCGGTCGAACCAGCCAGTCGGGCTTGCGTTCATAATAGCAGCTGACATGTTCGCGACGAATGAGTGGTATGTGCTCGCCGAAGCGCGCACGATGGCGGGCAATCAGCCTGTCGCGATGCCGGTGCTCTTCCTCCGCCATTTTCTCGAATATTTTTGCGGAATGCGGAAATTCATCACGCAGGCCGTCAGCATAGGCAAGATAAATACGCGCATCATCCTCCTCGGAGGAAATGGCAAGCGCCAGAATTTCCTGTTCGGAAAGAGAGGCGAAGGGGCGGCGGCCCGTGTGGAAAAAACGTTGGAACATCATGAAATCCATTAATTTAGAATAATTCTAAATTTAGGTTGCGACATGTAAAAGTCAAGACTTGCGGCAGGCGTCTGTTTGGCGCATTAGAACGCCGTCTCATCCATCCGGACGAACAGCGTTCTAACTTATCCAATCTACACATCGTGCCTTCCAGAAATCGATTCCGATTTGTGAGCCGATGCTGTAAACGTTGCCCGCAACTATCTGGCATTTGTTGCTATATTGACGACCAAAAAAGAGCGAGATCAATGAATATCCACACGCAAGACACAAGTCTCCGTCCACTGAACCGGAATGATTTCCGTACGCTTGGTCTTTCGGCGCTTGGCGGCGCGTTGGAATTTTATGATTTCATCATTTTCGTGTTTTTTGCCAGCGTGATCGGTCATCTGTTCTTTCCACCTGACATGCCTGACTGGCTGGTAATGATCCAGACCTTCGGGATTTTCGCGGCCGGCTATCTTGTGCGGCCTGTGGGT
>JAATGD010000254.1 GCA_015654965.1 Hyphomicrobiales bacterium | reverse complement strand
GGATTCACCGACATAGGGCGCATGCCGGTCCGGCGCACGGTTCAGGATTTCGTCCAGTACGCGGCTCGCATGGCTGAGCTTTGCCAACCGGTCGGGCGTCACGGCCGTAGTGTAACGGTCTGCGAATTCGGCCTTCAGCAGCAGCGTCGGGATGATCGAGGTAAGATTGGCGTTGCCGCACCGCTCACCCAGTCCGTTGAGCGTTCCCTGGATCTGCCGCACGCCCGCACGAACCGCGGCCAGCGAGTTGGCGACCGCGTGCTCGGTGTCGTTGTGCGTATGGATGCCGAGATGATCGCCCGGCACCACCTTGACGACCTCCGCGACGATCTCCTCGATCTCGTGCGGCAGCGTACCGCCGTTCGTGTCGCACAGCACCACCCAGCGCGCGCCCGCCACATAAGCCGCTTTGGCGCAGGCGAGCGCATAATCGGGATTGGCCTTGTAGCCATCGAAAAAATGCTCGCAATCAACCAGCGCCTCGCGGCCTGCCATACGCGCCGCCGTCACAGACGCGGTAATGGCTTCCAGATTTTCGTCGTTCGTGCAGCCCAAGGCGAGGCGCACATGATAATCCCAGCTTTTGGCAACAAAACACACCGCATCGGCAGAGGCCTGCATGAGACTTGCAAGCCCCGGATCGTTGGAGGTCGAAACGCCTGCACGTTTGGTCATGCCAAAGGCCGTAAACTTGGCGCGTTTGGTTCGATGCTCCTTGAAAAAGGCCGTGTCAGTCGGATTGGCACCGGGATATCCGCCCTCGACATAGTCGACGCCCAGTTCTTCCAGCAAAGCCACAATCGACTTTTTGTCCTCAACCGAGAAATCCACGCCGGGTGTTTGCTGTCCGTCCCGTAATGTCGTGTCGTAGATATAGATGCGTTCGCGCGTCATGGGTCTGTTGCCTGCCTGTATCGGTGGGTCTGCCGCGCATCAACCTTCCGGTTGCGGCCAGTTATCTGTCTCAAAATCCGGGTGCTGATAGGATACCAGCATACGGACAAATTCGATGCTCTCAGGATCGCGCTCGGTCGCAAAGCCGGGAAGATCGGCAAGCCCGTTCACATATGAGAGCCTGTTCTCGATCCCCCATTGAATGGTCGGCTCGATCTCTTCGGGCGCATCGAAAGCGCCAATAGCCAGCGCCACACCATCGGGCGCTTCATAGGTCAGCGGTGTGCCACATGCCGGACAAAAGCCGCGCCGAACGTGGTTTGAAGACTGAAAGCGTTTCGGCTCGTTGCGCGTCCATTGCAGATGCGCGGCATCGACCGAAACCAAGGGCGCATAGAAATTGCCAAAAGCCTTCTGGCACATGCGACAATGACAGATGGAAGCCGATCCCAATGCGCCATCAATACGAAAACGCACCGCGCCGCACTGGCATCCGCCGGTATAAATCGGCCTGTTATCAAGCGTCATGACATCCTCCCCTGTCGCAAGCACAAAAGCTAGTTTACCACATCCCATGTGGTGATGCGTTCGCCCGTGTCAGGATGCTTGCCATCCTTCAACTGCACGCCTTCCGCCAGAAGCGCGTCACGGATACGGTCGGCTTGCGCCCAGTTCTTGTCCTTGATGAATTGCAGGCGCTCGGCAATGCGTGTTTCAATCGACGCCGTATCGACATCCGCTTTTGCAAAGAGGGGCACATCTGATGCAGTCACGAAATGCGCATCGAACAGCCCCATCAGCGCCAATCCTTGACCTAATGCCTGCGCATCCTTGTCCTTGAATGCCTTGCGAAGCGCTGTGATCGCCGTCCATGTGTTGAGATCATCCGAAAGTGCTTGCGCCACCTCGCCTGCTTCGGACAACGTTGCGGGTGCCTCAAACCCCTGCTCGCGCAAAAAACCGTACCAACGCTGTAATTCCTCAACCGATTCCATCAGGCGCTGTGCAGTCCAGTTGATCGGCTCGCGATAATGGGTTTGCAACATGGAAAGCCGTGCTGCCAGTCCCACCCAGCGGTCACGGATTTCATTGTCAGCCCAGTCGCCCAGTTGCGGCAGGCCATTATTCAGCACGTCGCGGATGGTGATGAAATTACCGAGCGATTTCGACATCTTCTGCCCTTCGACCTGAAGAAAGCCGTTATGCATCCAGATATTGGCCATGCGCTCGGTGCCGAATGCGCAGCAGGATTGCGCGATCTCGTTTTCATGATGCGGAAACACCAGATCGATACCGCCGCCATGAATATCGAAACGGTTCTTTTCGGGATCGTCGCATTTCAACCCGCCGCCGAACGGCTCCAGAAGTTTTGCCATCGACATGGCGGAGCATTCGATATGCCAGCCCGGACGCCCCAGCACTGCAATGCCCGCAGGCGACGGCCATCCCGGCTCACCTTCCTTGGACGGCTTCCACAACACGAAATCCATCTCGTCGCGCTTGTAGGAAGCGACATCCACGCGTGCGCCTGCCAGCATCTCGTCAAGCGAACGCCGCGCCAGCGCGCCATAACGCGGGCCTTTGAGGCGGTTCATTGCGGATGGTGAGAACAGCACATGGTCTTCCGCCACATAAGCCACGCCGATTGTGACCAGCCGTTCGATCATGGACCGCATCTCGTCCATATGCTCTGTGGCGCGCGGCTGCACGCTCGGGGCGAGATTGCCCAAGGCCGTCACATCGGCCTGAAACTGCGCATTGGTGCTTTCGGTCACGCGACGGATGGCCTCGTTGAAGGGCAAATCCGGGCAATCGCGGGTGGCGCGCGCATTGATCTTGTCATCGACATCAGTGATGTTGCGCGCGTAAGTCACATGCTCAGCGCCATAGACATGACGCAACAGGCGAAACAGCACATCGAAGACGATCACGGGCCGCGCATTGCCGATATGGGCAAAATCATAGACGGTGGGACCGCAGACATACATGCGCACATTCTTGGCATCGATGGGGGAAAAATCCTCCTTCGTGCGGGTCAGCGTGTTGTACAGGCGCAGTCGCGGCGCATCAGCCATAGTCACAATCCCCAAAAAGACCAGTCCTAGTTAATTAAGCACGACGGATCGCAGCCGTCTGGCCGGGGCGTTATCATCCTGTTTTTCTGGAAGGGAGACGAAAACGGCCGGGCCAGCAGGCAGCTAGCCAATAATGATCGCACAGATACAAATGTTCGTGGTCAGCGTTTTCATGGCTGCACTTATCCTCATGTGGCCCACGCCCGTCAAGTGCTTTTGCGCCCGCATTTCCGATTTGCCGCAGTAGCGCAAGGCAATATTGTTGTATTTTTACAACATATACGTGCATTGCCAGACATTGCGTACGATTCCGCAAAACCGGCGTCAAACAGCCTTCATTCGGTCTCAATCGCTCACAAAATAGTGAGCATGGGCTTCCGGGTTGCAATGGAATCCGAAACGCACGGAGCATTTTCGGAATTGCGATCTGGAGAAAGGAAGTAAAATGTCCACGAGTGAGCAACAACCGCGTCAGGACCGTCTGGTCGACAAATATCGTGAAATTGGCCCCGCAGCGCTTGCCGCAGCCTTGTTGAACGCCGCGCGAAAGAGCCATGAAAAGCGCAAGGACAATCAGCGTCCTTCGATCCTCGCGGTCAAGAAACCCGTCTAAAATCTGGGCGTTGAGAACGGATGCTGCAAACGGTCAGAACATGGAAAGCTGACCGTTGGAACCGTCATCTTCAGGCTCTTTTTTACGCTCACGCGGCGCAACCCTTTGAGGTGTCGTCTCCTCCACCCGCTCCTGCAAATCGGGCGTGGCGTTAGTGACCTTGTTGACCTTGTTTGATACGGGAATCACTTCAAAAAAGTCATCCTGAACGGGCCGCATGATATCGGCAACCTCACGTGCAAGAAAATTTTTGCAGTTGAGCCAGCGGGCAAAATCCTGTGGCGCGACCACCAGCGGCATCCGCTCGTGAATGGGGCGCAGAAGAGCATTGGCGCTCGTGGTCAGAATGCCGCCCGTATCGATCTGCGAACCGTCAGCGCTGCTCCATGTCTCGACCAGCGCGCCGAACGCCACCACGCCGCCATGGCGCGGACGCACCCAATAGGCTTGCGCCTTGTTTTTCCCTTCACGCCGCCATTCATAAAAGCCCGATGCGGGAACAAGTGCGCGCCGATGGCTGAGTGCCGCCTTGAACGAATTCTTTTCCGCCGCAGTCTCCGAGCGGATATTGAACATCAGCGGCCAGTCATTGGGGTCTTTCACCCATGACGGAACGAAGCCCCATCGCACCAGAGTTCCGATACGGTTGGGTCGATTGCTGCCCAGTGGCGGGGTTTCGCCTGCAAGAATGGTCAAAATCGGCTGGCTTGGCGCGATATTATAACGCGGCGGAAAGGCTTCCACGATCATCGCGCCGAAAACGGCTTCGACCTCATCACGACTGGCAGTCAGGGAAAAACGTCCACACATGGCTTCATGTTCCGCCTTTTTGATCGCGGGTCAAGAGGCGGGTCAGCGTGGGGCTGCTTTTCAATTGCCAAAGCGTGACAGGAAGGCCAGAGTGCGCGCATGAAAACCATTCCTGTCATTCCGATGCCTTTAAAAGTGCATGGCGTTTCGGTGATTTGCCGCCGTGACGGATACTTTCTGCTGGTCGAGCGCGGCAAGGAGCCATGGAAAGGCTGGCTGGCTTTTCCCGGTGGCGGCATCGATGCGGGTGAGACACCCGAACAGGCAGCCATCCGCGAATTGAAGGAAGAGACAGCGCTCGATGCCCATGGGCTGACGCACGTGATCACTGTCGATCTGGCACTGGAAGGTGCTGCTTACGATAAAAGCTATTATCTTTCGGTGTTTCAAGCGCTCGAAATTTCGGGCCATGAGGCTGCGGGCGACGATGCCGCATCCATTCATTGGCTGACGCTTGAGGAGATGGAACAAGCGCAAGTCACCGACATCACGCTCGATGTTGCCCGCTCGGTTGCCACCAGTGAGAACCGGGGCGCAAATTAACCAATCCTTCACTCTTGTGAGAATTGCGAGGAATTGTCTCGCATAAAGCTGTGATATTCTTTAACACAGTCTTAAGAAGACATGCAGGCCGTGTCCTGATCGCGCTCCCAAAATGGTGAGCCACCGGATATGCCAGAAAGGCGAAAGCCATAATGAAACCAATGGAACATCCGCTCAGCGATCTCGACGAGATGATCGCACGCGAAAAGAAACTCGTGGCCATCGAATATCACAACGAGGCATGGGCGGAAGGCATTTCCGAGGGAATCGAACCTGAAATCCTTGCGGAAGCCGCTTTCTCGACGGCGCTGACCGAACTCATCCGCGAGACGGGTGAAGACAGCGCGCTAGAGCTGATCGAGAAAATGCGCGACCAGATCGTGGCGGGCGCATTCCTGCCCAAACGTTCGCTGCAGTAAATCATCAAAGGTGTTTCTGCATGCGCGTCTGGCTGGGAGCCATATCATAAAGACGCTGCCAGGCCCGCCGAAACTGTCGTACCGATGCAAAACCGGCCTTTTCAGCCACGCTTTCCATATCAAGCATCGAGTGTAGCAACATTTCCCGCGCCAGCGCGATTTTTAGCCGGTTGACATAATCCGTCACGCTCATGCCCGCATGTTCGTTGAAGAGACGCGAGAAATTGCGCGGACTTGCCCCGCAAAGCGACGCCAGATCATCGACTGACCATGCGCTGGCAGGATCGCCCGCAATGGCATCCTGCGCCTTGTGCACGACCCTGTTCATGTGATTGCGGCCTTCAAGCCACGGCGAGAGCTGCGGATCGCCGCCGCTACGCCGAAGATAAACAACGAGATAGCGCGCCACGGCAAGGGCGACACGATGATCGGTCAACTTCGCCACCACATGCAGCATCAGGTCGATCCCGGCCGTAATGCCCGCACTGGTCAGCCGTTCGCCATCCTCCACGAACAGGCGGTTTTGCAGAACTTTTGCTGTAGGTGCCAGTTTTTCGAGATGGCTTACGGTCTGGTGATGCGTAGTGCAGGCGTACCCATCCAATAATCCGGCGCGGGCCGCAAGCAAGGCCCCGGAGCAGATCGAAATCAGCTTTATACCGGGTTGAATGGTGCGATGCAGCCATGTGACGATTGCCGCTTCCTTGATCGCATCGGCCTTGCGGTCGGCAAAACCGCCCAATGGCTCATCGGCGGTGCCGGAAATCACTACCAGCGCGTCATGCGGCAAAGTTTGTGGCAGAGGCAGGATACCGGCGACCTCAAGGCCGATGGAACTCGAAGTCTTCTCCGATACGCCGATATAATAAACGTCGAAACGCACCTGCTGCTGTTCCAGATTGGCCTTGCGCAGCACCTCGATGGGTCCCGCGACATCGAGCAAAAGCACACGCGGCGGAACCACCACATAGACCGGAATGACGCGTGTGCCTGTCATCTCATTCATGCAGCCTTCCGTTCGCTTCTTCCTGCCAGCGCTTCTTCCACAGTTGTAATGCGGGCAAAGCGTCCGGCCAGCACCAGCTCCGTGCGGGCACGGATATCAGCCGCGCTCCATTCGTGTCCCGAAGCATCCACCATCGGAAATGTCAGGGTCGCATAGCTCACAAAATCGACCGCATAGCCAAGATCGGACGCATGGCGGGTCGTGGTTTCACAGCATTGTTCGGTGCGGATTCCGGAGACGATAATACGGCGAATATTGTTTGCCACCAACCAGACATCAAGCCCGGTACCGACCAGCGCGCTATGGCGACCTTTGCGGAAAACCGCATCTGGCGTGAGGGTGAGTGGCTCAAGGGCGCGGACATAACCGGAGTTTTCCGAAAATGCTCCCTCTTCCTCGACATGGAAAATCTGCACCACCGGAACTCCGGCGGCCTGCGCGCCATCAATCAGCGCCTGCTGGCGCTCGATATAAGCGGCAACATCATCCTCGCGGTAATATGGCCGATGCCGGAAAGATTCCTGCGCATCAACAACCAGAAGAACAGTATCTTGAGCGGACATGTTTCACTCTCCTTATCCTTGAATATAAGGAGAGTTTGCGCCTTGCAATTCTTGCCCGAAAGAAAGCTTTCGGACAAAGATGGGACCATTCCCGCCATCAGGCTGCGATTATTGACGTGGCAAGGCTTCGATGAACTCGACCGGCTCGCCCTTGTGCGGATTGACGATTTCGGCTTCCCACATCACCTTGATGCCACGCACAAAGGTACCCACCGGCCAGCCCTGCACGGTCTTGCCGTCATAGGGCGTCCAGCCAGCCTTGGAACCGGCCTGCGCGTGGGTGATGGTTTCCTTACGCTTCAGATCGACAATGGTGAGGTCGGCATCGTAACCGACCGCGATGCGCCCCTTGCGCGACATGCCGAAAATACGGTTGGGACCGTGGCTCGACAGATCGACAAAGCGCTCAAGCGAGAGTTTGCCCTTGTTGACATGATCAAGCATGATCGGCACCAGCGTCTGCACGCCGGTCATGCCGGAAGGTGACGCGGGATAGGGTTTTTCTTTTTCTTCCAATGTGTGCGGCGCATGATCGGAGCCGAGCACATCGATGATGCCCTGATCGACCCCCTTCCAGACGCCATCGCGATGACGCACATCACGCACCGGTGGGTTCATCTGGATGAGATTGCCGAGCGTCTTGTAATCATCGGACGACAAAGTGAGATGATGTGGCGTCGCCTCGCAGGTCGCGACATCCTTGTGGTCTTTCAAAAACTCGATTTCTTCCGCGGTCGAGATATGCAGCACATGGATACGCGCGCCGGTTTCATGCGCGATGCGCACAAGGCGCTCCGTGCATTGCAATGCTGCAATCTCGTCGCGCCAGACCGGATGGCTGGATGGGTCGCCCGCAACGCGCAAACCTTCGCGTTCCTTGAGTCGGAACTCGTCTTCCGAGTGGAAAGCTGCACGGCGGCGGGTATTCTTGAGGATGGAGCGCACACCCTCATCGTCTTCTACCAGAAGATCGCCGGTCGAGGACCCCATGAAAACCTTGATGCCGGCAGCACCTTTCATGCGCTCTAATTCGCCAACATCCTTGGCATTGTCACGCGTGCCACCAACCCAGAAAGCGAAATCGCAATGCATGCGGTGGCGACCGCGCCTGATCTTGTCTTCAAATGTTTCGGCAGAAGTGGTCAGCGG
Organism: Hyphomicrobiales bacterium; assembly: GCA_015654965.1. Taxonomy (GTDB): domain Bacteria; phylum Pseudomonadota; class Alphaproteobacteria; order Rhizobiales; family Rhizobiaceae; genus Brucella. The sequence continues at coordinate 8,251 of JAATGD010000254.1, read as the reverse complement.
CTTGGTGTTGGGCATCTCGAAAACGGCTGTCACACCACCGAGCACCGCCGCTTTCGAGCCGGTTTCCAGGTCTTCCTTATGCTCCAGTCCCGGTTCGCGGAAATGCACCTGACTGTCCACCACCCCCGGCAGGATGTGCAGGCCCGTGCAATCGACCACTTCGCCAGCGGAAGCGTTTGCAATCGAACCGATGGCCACGATGCGTCCATTGCGGATACCGATATCGCGCTGCCCCGTTCCGTCATGATTGACGATGGTTGCGCCTTTCAGGATCGTATCGAACGTCTCGGCCATGATTGCCTCCTGCTGTGTGATGGGACTTGCGAGCATCGCCATTGCGGCTTACGTAACGATGACACGAAAGGCAAGAAAGAAGCGGTGCGATGGCTGGTGAATTGATCAATCTTTCCAACAGGGCGCTTGTCCACATTACCGGCGAGGATGCGGAAAAGTTTTTGCAGGCGGTGATCACCACCAATCTTGATCTGCTCGGCCCAGACGATCTTAAGCCTGGAGCACTTCTGACGCCGCAGGGAAAAATCCTGTTCGATTTTCTGGTTTCGCGCATCGAAGGTGGACTGCGGTTTGACCTTCCTACTGACATTGCCGCAGGTTTTGCGAAGCGGATTGCGCTTTATCGTCTGCGCGCCAAGGCGGAAATTAAGCAATAGGATGAATCCTTTGTTGCTGTTTGCTGGCAAAATGATTCCGTTTCGGCAGATAATGATTCAACCAAGCGCGACAGCGGCTGTCCCGAAGAGTTGCACGTCATCCGTATTTATGGCTGCAGAGGTGAGACTGACGACGAGAGCTCATCAACGAAGCTGCGCGCCGAATATGGCATTGCCGAAGGGGGTAGCGATTTCGCCTATGGGGAAGCCTTTCCGCATGATGTGAATTTCGACCAGACCGGCGGCGTTTCTTTTCCGAAAGGCTGCTTCGTCGGACAGGAAGTCGTCTCGCGTATGCAGCATCGCGGTACCGCGCGGCGGCGGGTGCTGGTGGCGCGTGGCGAAAGCGCCCTGCCCGATATGGGAAGCCCGATCACGGTCGATGGTCGCGAGATCGGCACGATGGGCAGTTCTGCCGATGGGCTTGGGCTAACGCTGGTGCGCATCGACCGCGTAAAGGACGCAATTGATGCGGGTACGAGCATTCTTGCCGGAGAAACGGCCTTGCAATTGAGCCTGCCGCCAAACGTGCGCTTTTCCTTTCCTGATGGGCCAAAGGACGAGGCTACAAAGGATGGGGCCTGATGGCGGCGATTGACAATCAATCGGGAGAAATCCGCGCATGGCAACGCATGTTGTCAGGACGCAGGCTCGACCTTCTCGACCCTTCGCCGCTCGATGTGGAAATCGAGGATATCGCTCATGGGCTGGCCCGCGTGGCGCGCTGGAACGGCCAGACAATCGGGCAACATGCCTATTCGGTGGCGCAGCATTCATTGTTGGTCGAACAGATTTTTAACCGGCTTTCGCCCAATGAGCGGATTGAATGGCAATTGCTCGCTCTCCTGCATGACGCGCCGGAATATGTCATCGGCGACATGATTTCGCCCTTCAAGGCGGTGATGGGCGGCAATTACAAGCTGATCGAAGCGCGTCTTGAAGGTGCCATTCACCTGCGCTTTGCGCTGCCTGCGAGCATGCCCGTGGCGCTCAAGAGGCTGATCAAGCGCGCCGATCAGGTTGCGGCTTTTTTCGAGGCGACCCGCCTTGCAGGCTTCACGGAGGCGGAAGCCGTCAAATATTTCGGGCGTCCACGCGGTTTTGATCCCACGGGGCTGGACCTCAACCCGCGCCCGACCGAAGCCGTGCAGAATGATTTCCTAGTGCGTTTCAGAGTGCTTGAAGAGGCGCGTAAGGCAAGTCGATGACACATATCGTCGTCACGCCCCTCTCAAAACTCGCCCAACAGATGAAAGCGCATCGGCCAAGCCATGTGGTGACGTTGACCAGCGGTGCTGTGCCGGATCTGGGCGGGGATTACGAGGGGCAGCGACTGGCCCTCACCTTCAACGATATCGTTGAACCGCGTGCCGACCTCATCATGCCCGATGCAAACCATGTCCGGCAATTGCTTGATTTCGCTCGACAATGGAACAGGCAAGCGCCCTTGCTCATCCATTGCTATGCGGGAGTTTCGCGCTCGACCGCAGCGGCGTTCATCGTGGCAAGCGCCCTCCAACCCGATAAGAACGAGGCCCGACTGGCGCAGGATTTGCGAAGGTGCTCGCCTCAAGCCACGCCCAATATGCGGCTGGTGGCGCTCGCCGATGCGCTGCTCGGGCGCGAAGGACGAATGGAGCAGGCCATAACGGCTATCGGTCGGGGTGTGGATGCCTTTGAGGGTGCGGTTTTCAGCCTGCCTGTCGCTGGCTCATCACTTTTAAAACTGCATTGAGAAAACCGCCGCGCGCATCGGGCGGGGTCTGTGCACGCGGCTCCCAGACATGGCGCAGCAGGAAATAGCCGGTCATGGCAAAGGCACGCTCAAGGTCGTCATAGCTTGCGGCACGAATAGCGGTGTCGTTGACGAAGGCGGGTAGCGACAGAAGCTTGTCGGCCCATGGCGAGCCAGCCTCGCGGCAAACCGCGCGGCCTGATTTGGGCGACACATAGATCAGTTCGTCTCTGGTGCCGGTAGCCGCGCATTGCTTGAGATCAAGGCCAAAGCCTAGTTCTTCCAGCATCATGACTTCAAAGCGCAACAGCAATTCGCCAGACGCCAGCGGATCGTCAAAATGCTCGATGATGAGGCGCAATGTTTCATAAAGGCCGCGATGCGCGTCGCGCTCGGGCAAAAGCCGCAAATGGCTGGCCGCAAGCTGGATGCCGTAAAGGGCGACCGGCGTTTCAATGAGGCGGGCGGCGGCAAAGCCCAAGGGTTCGATGGTGAATGCGCCCATATGTTCGTCAAGCCGCGCCCACCAGACAAGATCGACATGATTTCCCGGTTGCAACAGCGGCTGCATGCGCCGCGAGCGCCCGCCGCGCACCATGCCCATATGGCGGCCATGCGCGCGCGTCATCACCTCGACAATGGCGCTTGTTTCGCCATGGCGGCGGGTGCCCAGAATTATACCCTCGTCGCGCCATTCCATGAGTGTCAGTCTTACCGATCAGGTAGGAAAATCAAGGCCCATTTCGCGATAGCGTTCCGGGTCATTGCCCCAGTTCTCACGCACCTTCACAAACAGGAACAGATGCACATTCTGCTCCAGAATTTCACCGATTTCCTTACGGAAGCCTGCCCGATGGCCTTGATCGTCTCGCCCTTGTGGCCCAGCACGATCTTCTTCTGGCTCTCGCGCTCGACATAGATGACCTGTTCGATCCTGACGGAGCCGTCCTTGCGCTCTTCCCAGCGCTCTGTCTCGACGGTCGAGGAATAAGGCAGTTCTTCATGCAGACGCAGATAGAGCTTTTCGCGGGTGACTTCGGCGGCAAGCTGACGCATCGGCATATCGGAAATCTGGTCTTCCGGGTAAAACCATGGTCCCGGCTGAACGGTAGAGGCCAGATATTTCGCCAGATCCTTGCAGCCCGAGCCGTTGAGCGCCGAGATCATGAAAGTCTGGTCGAAAGCGACGATTTCATTGGCCTTCTGTGCCAGATCGAGCAAGACAGGCGGATCGACCCGATCCACCTTGTTGAGCACCAGAAACTTTTTCTGCCGCACATCCTTCATGCTCTCAAGCAGCGCCTGCGCATTTTCGTTCAAGCCGCCTTGCGCATCGAGCAGGACGAGGATGATATCGGCATCCTTGGCCCCACCCCATGCGGTTGTGACCATGGCGCGGTCAAGCCGGCGCTTGGGGCGGAAAATACCGGGCGTGTCGACCAGCACGATCTGCGCGTCGCCTTCGATAAAAATGCCGCGCACCAGCGCGCGCGTCGTCTGCACCTTGTGGGTGACAATCGAGACTTTCGTGCCGACAAGTTGGTTGACCAGCGTGGATTTTCCCGCATTGGGCGCACCGATCAGCGCCACAAATCCCGAACGGGTTTTTTGGCCGTCTTGTGTCTCACCCTCGACCGGCGGCGTCGTCTTGTTCATTCTCTGTCCTTTTAGGCGTCATGCCGTAAAACCCTCCTCGGCTTTACGGATCTGCGATATTTTCGCAATTGATTGAATATAACTGAAATCTGAAAAATACGCGTGTTGTTTATCCGGCAGGCTGGTTTCTTTTCCACACGCCTTCGCGATAAAGCATGGCTTCCGCAGCCGATTGTTCGGCAATGCGTTTTGAACGCCCCTCGCCTTTTTCGGGCGCAAAACCCTGCACGGTCACTTCCACGCTAAAGGATGGATCATGGTCAGGGCCGGTGCGGCTCACGATTGTATAGAGAGGATGCGCGTTGTTTTGCTGATGCGCCCATTCCTGCAATTCCGTCTTGGCATCCCGGCGCGCGGCCTCTGTTTCCAGCGAACGCTTCTGCCAGTAGCGCTTGACGAAAGGGCGGACGGCATCAAGGCCACCATCGAGATATATGGTGGCGATCAGCGCTTCCACCACATCGGCGCGCACGTTCAAAAGCCTTTTGTCGGCCAATGATTTGATATCGGATCCGGTCTGGATGAAACGCGCCAGATCCATCTCGTCGGCGATTTCCGCACAGGTTTCGGCATTGACCAGCGCGTTGAGGCGCACCGACAATTCGCCTTCGGAGGCTTCTGGAAAAGCATCAAACAGCATTTCGGCGACCGTCAGTCCGAGAACACGGTCGCCCAGAAATTCCAGCCGTTCATAATTGCCCCGCGAGGGGATTTTTTGCACGCTGGAATGAGTCAGCGCCCGTTCCAGACGCTTCAGATCGAGAAAATGATGGCCGGTGAAGTCTTCAAGAACTTTGGCTGCCTGATTGACGGAAGCCATCTCAGTTTCCGTCAACGGCTGTATGCGGCGCACCATTCACGGCATCGAACAGGCGGCCCAGACGCACATCGGTCGGCCATTTCCAGATTTCGAGCGGGCTTGCCTTGTCGGCAATGGAGAAGAAGATGATATTGGCGCGGCCAACCAGATTTTCAAACGGCACATAGCCCACGCTGAAACGGCTATCGAGCGAATTGTCCCGATTGTCGCCCATCATGAAATAATGCCCTGCCGGCACTTCAAAGACCCGCGTATCGTCGCCAATGGCATTGGGCATGAGATCGAGCGTGTCATAGGTGACGCCATTGGGCAGCGTTTCGCGATAGACCTCGACAGGGCGGTTCTGTTCGGTCACATCGGGGTTGTTGATGGTACCGATACGCTCGCGCTTGACTGGCTGATCATTGATGTAAAGCACACCCCCGCGCATCTGCACACGATCACCCGGCAGGCCAATCACCCGCTTGATATAGTCGATGGAAGGGTCGCTCGGCAGTTTGAAAACCACGACATCGCCGCGCTTGGGTTCAGCGCTCCAGATGCGGCCCGAAAAGAGATCTAGGCCGAAAGGCAGTGAATAGCGCGAAAAGCCATAGGCATATTTGGAGACGAAAAGATAATCGCCTTCCAGCAAGGTCGGACGCATGGAACCGGAGGGAATGCTGAACGGTTGGAAAAGCACGGTACGGATGACCAGCGCCAGCAGCAGGGCCTGAACGATAACGCTGATGGTTTCGCCCAGACCGCCGGACTTCTTGGTTTCACTCTTGCTGGACACGCTCATTGTTTCTCCGATTGCGATAACGCGATCTAATAACGGCTAAGACTGCATGAAGCAATCCGTGCATGGTTTTCCCGCATCATTATGAGCAGGCGTTTACGATCTCAATCCCAACTATTGCCTGCTGGAAGCGGTCAAGTTTCATCAGGTGCTTTCATCAGGCAGGGCTTCGATGATCACGAAAGCCTGCGCGAGAGGAAAATCATCGGTAATTGTCAGATGTATGGCAGCGCGCATGCCCGCAGGCACGATCTTGCGCAATTGTCTTGCCGCGCCGTCGGTCAGATGCATGGTCGGCTTGCCGGACGGGTCATTGACCACACCCATGTCGCGCCAGAAAACGCCTTGCGACAGGCCGGTACCGAGCGCCTTGGCGCAGGCTTCCTTGGCGGCAAAACGCTTGGCGTAAGAGGCGGCGCGCTGTTTGCGCGCATCGGATTTCTTTTGCTCTATATGCGTGAAAACACGCTTGGAAAAGCGTTCGCCATGTTTTTCCAGCGTCTTTTCAATGCGGCGGATGTCGATCAGGTCACTGCCTATGCCGATAATCATGCACCTTGAAACTCCTGTTCGCGGCGATGCCGGTGTTTTTCAGCCAGTCGTTCCATGCGGCGGCGGCGGAAACCGGCAACCGCATAACGCGTTGCAAAATAGACCAGCAGCGCAAAAACTGCCCCCAGCACGGTCGAGCCGAACAGCATGGGTTTCAACACAGGCGTCCAGATTTCCTCGAAATGCATGGATTCAAGCGCGTGCGCGAGATGCACGGGTGGCGCTCCATCCATGCCGCCATTGATCATGATGCGTCCCAGCTCGAACGTGGAACCCCAGATGAACGGCAGCGTCAGCGGATTGGCAAGCGTGGTGCCGAGCGCTGCGGCTGCGATATTACCCGCCAGAAAATACGCAAGCACAATCGCAATGATCAGGTGAAAACCGAAAAAGGGCGTGAAGGCTGAAAAAATGCCGACCGCAAGCCCCGCTGCAACCGCATGGGGAGAGGCGGTAATACGCGCGATCCGCTTGGCCCGGTATTTGAACGAACGGGCAAAGGAATGGCGCGGCCAGACCATGAGCCGCAGACGCTCGCGCCGCGTCAGGGGATTTTTACGTTGAAACAACATGGCTTTTCATACTGCGCTCCACGCATGGAAACAATTGCTAATATTGTATCCCGTCATGCATGAACGAGCATATCGCGAACGGGGAAATAATGTCTTGGCGATACACCCAGCATACGGCGAAACATTGTCGTAAAGGCCGAAACGCTGTCATAGCCGAGATCAAGCGCCACACTGGTCACAGCCTCGCCTTCGCTCAGGCGCGGAATGGCCGCGAAAAGACAGGCCTGCTGGCGCCACACCGACAGACTCACCCCCGTCTGGCGCTGGAAATGGCGGGTGAAGGAACGCCGGCTCATCGCCATGCGGTCCGCCCAGTCATCGATGGTGGCGCGTGAAGAGGGGTTTTGCACGAAAGCACTACAGAGTTTTTGCAAACGCGGATCGGCGGGAAATGGCAGGCCGAGCGGCCGCTCCGGCAGCGTGTGCAGATCGTGCAGGATCAGCTCAATCACCAGCGCATCGCGGCTGCCGGGTTCGGGTTTGCGTTCGGCATTGGTGGCGTCCACAATCAGGCAGCGCATGAGATCGGTCAGCCCCACCACATGCAGATGATCAGGCACCCCCGAGACGGCATCCGCATTGATATAGATCGAACGCATGAAGACATCGCCCGATATTTCCACCGCATGTTCAACGCCCGCCGGTATCCATATGGCGTGATCACCCGGAATCATCCAGCGTCCGGCATCGGTCGTCACCAGCACCACGCCATGGGAAGCGCATAGCAGTTGCGCCCGCGAATGGCTGTGGCGCGGCACGAAATAACCGTCGGGATATTCGGTCGGAAGCGCGATCAGCGGTCCGTCCAGACTTTCCAGCATCGCCACACGCTCTTCATGAAAGCGTTGCAGCGTCTCGTCATTGTCCATGAAATGGCGTTGCGGCGGCGGCAATCTCATCTTTTCCGGCTCCTGCTAACGATATGTCTGGCCCACTTGCACAAGAACTGGACCAAATCACGAAAGCGGGCGCGGGGCAATCATCCTAATAATTGCGCCCTTAACAAGAATATGACGGCTATATCCGGGGAGAAATCATAATGAGCATGAGTGCGGCGCAACAGCCGTCAAAAAACAGCACCGAGAATACGGTTCTGAGCATCATATTGGCCACCAGTCTCGGCCATTTTCTCAATGACATGATGCAGTCGCTGCTTCCCGCCATCTATCCGATGCTGAAAGACAATTATCATCTCGATTTCTGGCAGATCGGGCTTCTGACCTTCACCTTCCAGATGACAGCTTCGATCCTGCAACCGCTTGTGGGCATCTATACCGACCGCAAGCCCCTGCCCTATTCGTTGAGTTTCGGCATGGGATGCACACTCGTCGGCCTGCTCCTGCTGGCAACCGCACATCATTATTCGATCCTCGTTCTGGGTGCGGCCTGTGTCGGCTTTGGCTCTTCGGTCTTTCATCCCGAAGCATCGCGCGTGGCACGCCTTGCCTCGGGCGGGCGGCACGG
>JAATGD010000387.1 GCA_015654965.1 Hyphomicrobiales bacterium | reverse complement strand
GCTTTGTTGCATAAGCCCATGTTGATGATCCGCCGCAGGGCGGTATCGCGTGATGAAGGGAGGCCAGCTTGGCCCAGACGCTATTTATCCCGAAGGAAAGTGACCCGAACGAAACCCGTGTTGCTGCATCGCCCGAGACAGTGAAGAAATTCATCGCGCTTGGTTTTGATGTCGTGGTCGAGAAGGGGGCGGGCGAACAATCGCGTATACCGGACACTGATTTTACTGCGGCTGGTGCGCGTATCGGTGCGGGTGCGGACGTCAAACAGGCGGACATCATCCTAAAAGTGCGTCGCCCTGAGGCCACAGAGATGAAAGCCTATAAAGCGGGTGCTGCCCTTTTTGCCATGCTCGATCCCTATGGCCATGAGGATGCGGTGGCAGCCCTTGGTCAAGCTGGCATCTCTGCTTTCACCATGGAGTTCATGCCGCGCATCACCCGCGCGCAGGTCATGGACGTGCTTTCGTCACAAGCCAATCTAGCCGGTTATCAGGCCGTGATCGATGCGGCGGAAATCTATGATCGCGCCATGCCCATGATGATGACGGCGGCCGGAACCGTACCCGCTGCCAAGGTTTTCGTCATGGGCGCGGGTGTGGCGGGCCTTCAGGCCATCGCAACCGCGCGCCGCCTTGGAGCGGTGGTGACTGCGACCGACGTGCGTCCGGCGGCAAAGGAACAGGTGGCTTCACTCGGTGCCAAATTTATCGCCGTTGAAGACGATGAATTCAAGGCGGCGGAAACCTCTGGTGGCTATGCCAAGGAAATGTCGAAGGACTATCAGGCCAAGCAGGCAGCGCTTGTGGCAGATCACATCGCCAAACAGGATATCGTTATCACCACGGCGCTCATTCCGGGGCGTCCGGCCCCGCGTCTGGTGAGCAAGGAAATGGTCGCCTCCATGCGTCCGGGCTCGGTGCTGGTCGATCTGGCTGTCGAGCGTGGCGGCAATGTCGAGGGTGCTGTTCCGGACGAGGTTGCCGAGGTGAACGGTGTGAAGATCGTTGGCTATCTCAACGTTCCCGGACGCATTGCCGCAACGGCTTCGCAGCTTTATGCGCGCAATCTGATCGCTTTCATTGAAACGCTGGTCGACAAGGAAACGAAAACTTTCACGATCAATCCGGACGATGAGTTGGTGAAAGCAACGCTTCTGACGCATCAGGGCCAGATCGTACATCCGGCTTTTGCGACCGCACAAGCATCGAAGGCTGCGGCTGAAAAGCCGGCGGCCAAACTCAAAACGGCGGCATCCAAAACCGCGCGTGCCGCGACAAAGAAAACACCTGTCAAAACGGCGAAGGCTGCGCCTTCTGCCAAAAAATCTCCTGTTGATGGAGGAGAGGCATAATGGCTGAAAACAATCTCGATCAGGCTCTTGATAGTCTCAACAGGGCCGCGGATGCGCTACGTCAGGCGACCGAGAATGCAGGTGGTATCGGCGATGCGGCTGCGGCTGCGGCTCATGCCGCATCGGGCGGCGTGATTGATCCGTTCGTGTTCCGCTTCGCGATCTTCATCCTGTCGATCATTGTCGGCTATTATGTGGTCTGGTCGGTCACGCCTGCCCTGCATACGCCGCTGATGGCTGTCACTAACGCCATTTCCTCGGTGATCGTAGTCGGCGCGCTTCTGGCGGTTGGCATGTCGCTATCGGTCTGGGCGACTGGCTTCGGCTTCATCGCGCTGATCCTTGCGAGCGTCAATATTTTCGGCGGCTTTCTGGTCACCCAGCGCATGCTCGCCATGTACAAGAAAAAAGAAAAGTGAGGGCTGAACCGTCATGAGTGTCAATCTTGCAGCCTTCCTGTATCTCGTTTCCGGTGTCCTGTTCATTCTGGCGCTGCGCGGCCTTTCGAGCCCGACCAGCAGTCGTCAGGGCAATATCTACGGCATGGTCGGTATGGCCATTGCCATCATCACCACGCTGCTGTTGGCGCGTCCGGGCTTTGGCGGCCTCGCGCTGATTGTGGTCGGCCTCGCCATCGGCGGTGGTATTGGTGCCTATATCGCGCGCAGCATCGCCATGACCGCCATGCCGCAGCTCGTCGCCGCGTTTCACTCGCTGATCGGCCTTGCCGCCGTTCTGGTGGCTTCCGCAGCACTTTATTCGCCGCATTCCTTCGGTATTGGCGAAGTCGGACAAATTCACGGTCAGGCGCTCATTGAAATGTCGCTCGGCGTGGCGATTGGCGCGATCACCTTCACCGG
>JAATGD010000296.1 GCA_015654965.1 Hyphomicrobiales bacterium | reverse complement strand
TGGTACAGCAAACGCTCCGATCTTTATCTGACGCTCAGCGCTGATGACGCATGGAGCCAGATTGCAGCTGGCCAGGCGCTGATGCGCATCAGCGGCAGCTGGGAAATGAGCCGTATCAAGAACTTCTGCGATGCGGATTGCGATTGGTCGATGATGCCGACGCTCAGCAACGATGTCAGCGCAAATTATCCTCTTGGTGTCGGTGAAACTTTGTCGATTTCCGCAGATAGCAAGAACCCCGATGCCGCAGCCGAGGTGCTCAACGCCCTTTTCAGCAACAAGACCCGGTCCGCCGAGCTGCTGAATGCGATTTCGTTCGAGACATGGGTGGTGCCGATTGACTGGAATGCGGAGGACTTTCCGGCCGATACAGATCCGCGTTATTCTCGCTTCATAGTCGATCTCGCAGACAAGGCGCTTGAAGGACATATCGGTTATACAACCTGGACCTTCTTCCCGCCTAAAACGCGCAATTATCTGTTCGAGTCGATGGAAGCGGTCATTGTCGGCAGCCTCGATGTGAATGACTTCATCTCGGGTATCCAGCCGCTGCTCGATGCCGAACGCGACAGCATCCCGGCCTTGCCTGCACCAAAATCGAACTGATCACCATGATGCCGGGCATAGGGCTGGACTATCGGCCGTGCCCGGCGAATTATCAGGGTCTGAAACCGTGAAGCGATTTTTCCGAATACTGACATTTCTGGCGCCGCTTTTGATCATTCAGACTCTGGTGATCTTCGTGCCTGCCATGGCCAATATCGGCTATGCTTTCATGCATTGGAACGGATTCGATACCCCCGTTTTCATAGGCTTCGATAATTTCCGGCGCTTAGCCGCTGACCCGATCTTCTGGACAGCACTTGGCAACAATGTGCGCTGGACGATTTTCTTCATGACGGTACCGATCGCACTTGCACTGGTGGCCTCTTCACTCATCATCCGCATCCCACGTGGGCAGATGCTGTTCAGGACGATCTTCTTTATCCCGTTTATTATCTCCCCGGTCGTCAATGCTGAAATCTGGCGGTTTATCTTTAATCCTCTTTCGGGCATCGGGGCCGTACTGTCACGGAGCTTCGGCTGGGAATGGGCGAATTTCGGCCTCCTCGCCAATCCCAAGACCGTGCTTTGGGCCATTGCCAATGTGGATAACTGGCATTGGTGGGGGTTTCTCGTCGTCCTCTATATCAGCGCCATGCAGTCGGTCCCGCGCGATCTTTATGAAGCTGCATCGCTCGATGGTGCGGGCGCGTGGCGCAAGTTCCGCGACGTGACCCTACCGGGCATCATGCCGACGCTTTTCTATACGCTTTTGCTGTCACTGACGGCCTCTTTCCTGATTTTCGACTATGTGTGGCTGCTGACCGAAGGTGGGCCCGGAGGCGCGTCGGAAGTACTTGGGTCATATATGTATAAGCAGGCTTTCTATGTCTACGAGATGGGCTATTCATCGGCAATTGCTCTGGGAATGACACTGATCGCCGGATTTTTCTCACTGCTTTTCGTCGTCATTCGGCGGCTCGGAGGCGACATATGAGTACCCAGTCCCATTCTCTCTTGAATCTCAAACGTTTCGGTCAGGTCAGTCTCCTCTACATTCCACTGCTGATCTTAAGTCTTTACGCGCTCTGGCCGCTCCTGATCCTGCTGTTTAATGCGCTGAAGACGACGCCGGAGATTTTCTCCAACCCTTTTCTGCCGACATTCGATCCGCAGTGGTCCAATTTCGTCAAATCCTTTTACAGCGGTCGTTTCGGCAGCACGCTTGTCATTTCGCTTTTGCTGGTTGGCATGGTCGTGCCCTGCGTGCTGCTGATATCCTTTCCCGCCGCCTATATTCTGGCGCGCGAAAAATCTTTGGCGGCTGACGCCTTTATCGTGTTCTTGCTGGTGCTTTCGACTTTTCCGCCGCAACTCTACATCATTCCGATGTTCGTGTTTTTGTCGCAAAATGGGCTGTTGAACAATATTTTTGTGCTGGCGCTGGTCTATGTTGCGAAGTTTTCGCCTTTTGCCGTGTTCCTGCTGCGCGCTTTTCTGCTCCGTATCCCGCACGAACTCGATGAGGCTGCGCGTCTGGATGGGGCGTCCGAAATACGGATGATGATGACGGTACTGGCACCGGCGGCAAAGCCGGTTCTGATGACAGTCGCGTTGATCACAGGACTGAATGTCTGGAACGAGTTTATTCTGGCCGCAACTCTGATCCAGGATCCAAACCTGAAGCCTGTTTCCACCAGCCTCTATGCTTTCCGCAACCAGTATACGACCAACTGGCCGTTGACCAATGCTGGCGCGATTATCAGCGCGGTGCTGCCAATTGCGCTCTTTCTTCTGCTTCAACGCCGTTTCATCGAGGGCCTGACATCAGGCTCGGTGAAATAAGCATTCAGATATCTTCCTAGAGCGGTTCTGATTTTATCAAAATTGCTGGAAACGCTCTAAGTTTTTGTTTTCAAGAATTATTCTATGCCAACTTGCTTCAAGCTTTTGGCGGAAATGCTCCAGGAGCCGACCATGTCAGATGTCGAAATTACAGCGCTTGCCAAGTCTTACGGTTCGATCGAGATCCTCAAGCAAGTGGACCTGAGCATAAAATCAGGGGAATTCATCGTCTTCGTGGGGCCATCCGGCTGTGGCAAGTCGACCTTGCTGCGCTGTATCTCCGGCCTTGAAGAGACAACTTCCGGATCGATCAAGATTCATGGCGACGAGATGCGGGATGTTCCTCCTGCAAGGCGCGATGTCGCGATGGTTTTTCAGTCCTATGCGCTTTATCCGCAGATGACTGTGTTTGACAATATGGCCTATGCGCTGAAGATCAGCGGGATGCTCAAGGAGGAGATTAAAAAACAGGTCGAAGAAGTTGCTGGCAGATTGCAATTGACGAATTATTTGCAGCGTTTGCCACGCGCCCTGTCGGGAGGACAGCGACAGCGCGTCGCCATTGGTCGCACCATTGTGCGCAGCCCCAAAGTGTTTCTTTTCGACGAGCCGCTGTCAAATCTCGATGCTGCCTTGCGCGTACAGATGCGCATGGAGATTGTTCAGCTCAAGCGCGAACTCTCCAACACTACGATGATCTACGTTACCCACGATCAGATCGAGGCGATGACCATGGCCGATCGCATTGTTATCATGAATGATGGTCGCATCCAGCAGGTCGGCTCGCCAAAGGAGCTTTATGAGACTCCTTGCAACGCATTCGTCGCAGGATTTATCGGTAGTCCGCGCATGAACTTCCTGAAAGGCGCGCGTGCTGCAGCCTTCGACGCCTCCATGATCGGCATCCGTCCAGAGGATTTCGAGTTTTCGGATGGGGACACGGCATGGAAGGGCAGGTTAATCCATGTCGAATATCTGGGAGCGGATACCAATATTTATATCGACCTTGGGGAAGAGAGACTCGTTACAGTGCGTGTCCTCGGAAACTCGTCTCTTGAAGTGGGCGCTCAAGTCGGAATAGTTCCAAAGGCCGGTCGGGTTCACAGGTTTGATGAAAGCGGCTCGACGATCTTAATGTAAACTTTAAACTGAGATTAGCCCCGAAAAAGGGCGAACTGGTCGTTTACCTCCGTCAAAATCTCATTACTGCCAGTCTAGGAATTGTCTCTTCAACCAACCGTAGGGATCGTTGGTTGCAGGCCCTTGTCGTGAACCTACGATAAAGCGCTCTAAAAATTCAGGGCAAGTCCATGCTTTCCATAAAGCGGTACCGATTTGGGAAACGGTACTGCCCTCAGCCCTCCTGAATATGTGATCGCAGGATGGGTTTGCTTGCCGGGTTGCGCAGGCTATCGTTGTTAAGGCACATGCGGGCGGATGTTCGCACCAATCCACGTGTGTTCTCCTCGCTCTCTCGTGTCGTAACCGTCGCGGATTGGCGGCATGTCCGGGCTAACCTCAGGAAGGACCATCATGGCCTACGCCACCATCAATCCCTATACGGGCGAAACGCTCCAGACATTCCCTGACGCCACTGACGCCGAAGTTCGCGAGGCAATCGCCAAGGCGCATACGGCTTTCCTTTCGTGGCGGCGGGCGTCCTTTTCTGAGCGTGGCCACATTCTCCAGAAGGCTGCCGATCTGCTGCGCGCCAATAGCGATGCCTATGCGAAACTGTTGACGCTTGAGATGGGTAAACTGCTTGCCGAAGCAAAGGCCGAGGTCGAGCTTTCAGCAAAAATCTTTGAATATTACGTTCGCCATGCCGGGGAACTGCTCAAGCCTGAAAAGCTCCCCGTTCTCGACCCTGCCGAGGGCGAGAACATCATCGTCCATGAACCGCTTGGTGTTCTGCTCGCCATCGAGCCGTGGAATTTCCCCTACTACCAGATCGCCCGCATCATTGCGCCGCAACTTTCGGCTGGCAATACGGTGCTTCTCAAACATGCCTCCAATGTGCCGCAGAGCGCTGCCGCCTTTGAGAGGCTGATGCGCGAGGCCGGTCTTCCCGATGGCGCTTTCCGTAATCTTTACGCCACTCGCTCGCAGATCGAGTTGATCCTCAACGATGACCGCGTGCATGGCGTGGCGCTGACAGGTTCCGAAGGCGCGGGTTCGGTCGTGGCGGCACAGGCCGGCAAGGCGTTGAAGAAATCCACGCTGGAGCTTGGCGGTGCCGATGCCTTTGTGGTGCTTGCGGACGCCGATCTTGACAAGACCGTCAACTGGGGCGTTTTCGGGCGGCACTGGAACGGCGGTCAGGTTTGCGTGTCGTCCAAGCGCATGATCGTTGTCGATGAGGTCTATGACGCTTACCTTGAAAAATACCGCAAGGGCGTTGCCGGTCTGGTCGCGGGTGATCCTTTTGATCCAAAGACGACGCTGGCACCGCTCTCCTCGCAGGGCGCTGCCGACGAAGTGAAGGAGAAAATCCGCGAAGCCGTCAAACTCGGTGCAAAAGCCGAGGAAGTCGGTCCTGCCGTACCCAACCAGGGTGCTTTCGTGCAGCCAACCATTCTCACCGATCTTGCCGACGATAATCCGGCCCGTTACTGGGAATTTTTCGGTCCGGTGTCGATGCTGTTTCGGGCCAAGGACGAGGCGGATGCCGTGCGCATCGCCAACGACTCTCCCTTCGGTCTTGGCGGGTCGGTCTTCACCTCGAACCCGGCCCATGGTGCGGAAGTCGCCCGGCAGATCGAGACAGGCATGGTCTTCATCAATCACCCGACCAAGGTGGAGGCGGACCTGCCGTTCGGCGGTATCAAGCGTTCAGGATATGGTCGTGAACTGATTGGCCTCGGGTTGAAAGAGTTCGTCAATCACAAGCTGATCGGTGTGGTCGATATCGACGCGCATTTCTGATCGCATTGAAGTGGCCTTCAGCCGGAAGGACTGAAGGCCGCATCTATCATTCAGATGTCTACCCAGAACCTGCAAAATCCGTCTCATTGTAAAATATTCATTGACGGTGAGCACGGCATTACGGGATTGCCGGTCCTCTCGAGGCCGGAGCCGCGGCGTTGCTTGGTCTTTTGAATTTCACCACTTCGGAGCGTCAGGCTGTTTGGGCTTGGTGTGTTGCGTGTTTCGTATGGAAATGGCCATGCTTCCCCGCCTGTTTTGCCGGGTCGCTGCAAAATTTTTGTTAGATTTTGATCAGCATCAAATCTATCAAGATAAATATTATGATCATAATCAATATTTAAAATATGTTCCAGTTATCATAGATAACGATCCAAATCTAAATTGGCGCAATAACCCCGTGCTGAGGGCAGGAATGATGCTATGCCCAATGCACGACTGAAAGCCGGTGACGCCCAAGGTGTTCCTGCTTTGTCAGCCTCGCGTGTGGTTTCTTTGATGGCTGAAACCATCGCCTGCGTCGGTTTCAACGGCTTCCTGCGGCAAGGGGCTTGAGTAAGATGTTATTCATAATATATAATAAGCCATCAAAAATCAGAGGAACGGGCCATGAAAGTCAGTCGCGAAAAAGCTGAAGAAAACCGCCGCAACGTCATCGAAACCTCCAGCCAGCTATTTCGCGAAAAGGGGTTTGACGGTGTTGGCGTCAGCACGCTGATGCAGGCCGCCGGTTTGACCCATGGCGGTTTCTACAAACAGTTCAAATCCAAGGACGATCTCATTGCGCAGGCGACAGAGGTGGCGCTTGAGCAGACGCGGGAACGGATCGCATCTGTGGTGCACGATGACAAACAGCGAGCCTTTGAGACGGTTGTGCGTAACTATTTGTCCGACCAGCATCGCAATGCCATGAGCGATGGCTGTGCGCTTGCGGCACTTGGGCCTGATGTCGCGCGCCATGGCCCGAAGGTGCGTCATGTGATGCAGCACGGCATCGAGCAATATGTATCACTGCTGGAGCAGACGGTGCAGGCCGATAATGCCGATGCAGGGCGGGACAAGGCCATATCGACGCTGGCAACGCTTGTTGGCGCACTGGTTCTTGCACGTGCGGTGGAGGACCGGGGGCTGTCCGACGAAATCCTTGAGGCTGCAACGCGCAGCGTACTGTAACAAGGCATTGGCGCTTGTCGAAAGTGGGCGCGCAAAGGGCAAGATCGTGGTTGCTCTGGGATAGTGGTTTTTTGTTGAGGCAAAGCGGTTCTCATGCGAACCGTTTTGCCCGGAGCCTCAGCGCATTGCCGATGACGCTGACGGAAGACAGCGCCATGGCGGCGGCCGCGATGATCGGCGACAAAAGCCAGCCGGTCAGCGGATAAAGCAGTCCGGCTGCGACCGGAATCCCGGCTGCGTTATAGATGAAGGCGAAAACCAGATTTTGGCGGATGTTGCGCATGGTCGCCTGTGACAGCCGTCGCGCCTTGACGATGCCGGTGAGATCGCCCTTGAGCAGCGTCACGCCTGCGCTTTCGATGGCGACATCGGTGCCCGAGCCCATGGCGATTCCGACATCGGCGGCTGCAAGCGCCGGTGCGTCATTGACGCCATCGCCTGCCATGGCGACCACCTTGCCGTCTGCTTTCAGCCGTTCCACCACGGACGCCTTTTGGTCCGGCAGGACGTCGGCCTCAACCTCATCGATGCCAAGCGTGCGCGCGACAGCATCCGCCGTGGTGCGGTTGTCGCCGGTCAGCATGACAATGCGGATGCCTTCAGCGTGAAGCGCATCGAGCGCAGCACGCGTCGTCGCCTTGACCGGATCTGCTATGGCGAAGATGCCGAGCGCCTGTCCATCCGTACCGATATAGATCGCGGTCGCCCCGTCATGGCGCAGCGCATCGGCTTGCGCCGAGAGTGGTGCCGCGTCTATGCTGTTTTCAGCCAGAAACGTAGCATTGCCAAGCGCGATGCGGCGGCCTTCGATGGTGCCAAGCGCGCCCTTGCCGGTGGGGCTGTCGAAATTCGTAACCTGTGGAATGGTGATGCCGCGCTGGCCTGCCGCTGCGACAATGGCAAGAGCCAAAGGATGTTCGGAGGCGGCCTCGACACCTGCCGCGATCCGCAGGATCTCGTTCTCGGAGTACCCGTCGGCGGCGACGATCCGGATGACGGCAGGCTTGCCTTCCGTCAATGTGCCAGTCTTGTCGATAACGAGCGTGTCGACCTTTTCCATCCGCTCCAGCGCTTCGGCATTTTTGATCAGCACGCCAAGACCGGCACCCTTGCCGACACCAACCATGATCGACATCGGCGTTGCAAGCCCAAGCGTACAGGGGCAGGCAATGATCAGCACCGAGACGGCGGCGACCAGACCATGGGCGAGACGCGGCTCCGGTCCCCAGAGCGCCCATGCGGCAAAGGCCAGTGCCGCAATGGCGATAACGACGGGTACGAACCAGCCCGCCACCTGATCGGCCATGCGCTGGATGGGCGCACGTGAGCGCTGGGCATCGGCCACCATCTGCACGATACGGGCGAGCATGGTATCGCGGCCAACTTTTTCCGCGCGGATGACGAGCGCCCCGGTCTGGTTCAGCGTGCCGCCGACAACCCTGTCGCCTGTGGCGCGGGTGACCGGCATGGATTCGCCGGTGATCATCGATTCATCAAGTGAGGAACGGCCATCCTCGACCAGACCGTCGACCGGCACCGTCTCACCCGGACGCACACGCAAACGATCGCCGAGAACCACCGCATCAACAGCGATATCCTCTTGCGCACCATCAGTCCTGATGCGGCGTGCGGTCTTGGGCGCAAGATCGAGGAGCGCCCGGATCGCGCCGGAGGTCTGTTCGCGGGCGCGCAGTTCCAGCATCTGTCCGAGCAATACCAGCACGGTGATAACCGCGGCCGCCTCGAAATAGACGGCAACTGTGCCGTCTGCCGCACGGAACGCTGAAGGAAAAATATTGGGGACCAGTGCCGCCACAATGCTGTAGGTCCATGCAACGCCGGTTCCCATGGCGATCAGCGTGAACATGTTGAGGCTGCGATTGGTGAGCGAGGCCCATGCCCGCTCGAAGAACGGCCAACCGGCCCATAGCACCACGGGTGTTGCGAGCACCAGTTGCACCCAGATCGATATACGGGGCGGGATGAGGTGATGCAGCGCCGGAATAAGATGTGCGCCCATTTCCAGCACAAAGACCGGCAGCGCCAGCACGAGGCCGATCCAGAACCGGCGCGTCATATCCTTCAGTTCTGCGCTTGGGCCGGTATCAGCGCTTGCCACGAGTGGTTCAAGCGCCATGCCGCAGATGGGGCAGCTTCCCGGCCCATTGCGGCGGATTTCCGGGTGCATCGGGCAGGTCCAGATTGTGCCTTCGGGAACGGAGGTAGCGGCTATGGGTGTTGCGTGGCTATGATGTGTGTGAGCGGAACCACGATCATGTGAATGATGATGGTCGTGGCCGATGGAATGTGCCGACGCCTGACCATCAGCATCACCGTGATGCGCGGGATGAACGACTACTGGGCGGTTGTCATTGCTCATGCGCTAAGTCTTTCCTTGGATGAATGACCTTGATGGGCGATCCAGTTGTGCGTTTCGGTCAGAATTTCTTCGGCCAGAGTGGGGCCCTGGGTCGCTCTGGCCAGAATGAGTGCGCCGACCATCGCAGACCATCAGCCGATCGCATTGCGTCGGGTTGAACCGTCATCGGTGTCATCCATTGTTTGCGCCAATTGAGTGATCTGGGCGCGGATGCCATCGGACATGGCCTGATTTGCCGCGGGCGTCTGGCGTGGTGTCTCTGCGGCGAGTGCCGATATGGGGCAGCCCTGGGCAATATCGTCACGATGTTCGCGCGAGAGGTACATTGTGCAGAAAGTGTTCGCGTCATCAATGGCTGACGCCTTCGCCAGACGATGAATGAGCGTCTGCGCGATCAGGTCTTCCTTGGATGCGAAGTGGCCGTAGAAGCCACCATGGGTCATTCCGGCGGCACTCATCACCTCCGCGACAGTGACGCTACCGAACCCCTTCGACTGGAACAGTCGGGCAGCCTCATCGAGAATCCGCAAGCGGTTTTCGGCCATTTGTTCGCGGCTCACGCGCATCTCGCAGTAATCCTGCAGCCCTGTTGACATTATAGATTATGATCATCATAAATCATGGATTAGATGATAACCATCATGATAGTAAACCCGACTGATCGAAAGAACAATGCCATGACTGTCAAACCTTCCGTGCTCATCACCGGCGCTTCCACCGGCATCGGCGCCACCTACGCCCAACGCTTTGCCGAGCGGGGACATCATCTCGTTCTCGTTGCACGCAATGTCGATAAACTGGAAGCGAATGCGGCTCGACTGCGCAAGGAGACGGGCATTTCAGTGGATGTGCTTCCCGCGGATTTGACCGATGAAACCCAGAGCGCTGCGGTTGAGGCGCGGCTGCGTGAGGACACCGCAATCGGGATCGTCATCAACAATGCCGGCGGCAATGTCTCGGGCAACTTCGTGACGCAGGATA
The DNA here is from genome assembly GCA_015654965.1 of Hyphomicrobiales bacterium. GTDB lineage: Bacteria > Pseudomonadota > Alphaproteobacteria > Rhizobiales > Rhizobiaceae > Brucella. The sequence goes on along the minus strand of JAATGD010000296.1, from coordinate 14,654 downwards.
GTCATGATCTGACGCAACTGGTGACGCTCAACGCTACCAGTGTTCTGCGCCTGAGCCACGCTGTCGCGCCACGTTTCGTTGAGAAAGGCGAAGGGGCTATTGTCAATATCAGCTCTGTTCTGGGGCTGGCACCGGAGTTCGGTACATCGGTCTATACCGCGACCAAGGCGTTCGTCATGTCGCTGTCTCAGGCACTTCAGGCGGAACTTGGACCGAAGGGTGTCTATGTTCAAGCCGTCCTTCCGGCCGCGACCCGCACCGAGATCTGGAATTTTGCCGATCAGAACAAGCTGCCGCCGATGATGGAAGCCGTCGATCTGGTGGACGCGGCTCTTGCCGGTTTTGATCGCCGTGAAGGAGTAACCATTCCGCCGCTGCATGATGAGGCGCGCTGGACGGCGCTGGAAATGGCTCGTGGTGCCTTTTTGCAGGACATTGGTCACACCACGCCCGCTGACCGGTATCGCAATGCAGGCTGATCCACCAACCCTTGATTATAAAGGGAATAGCGCATGACGTTCAAAGCGGTTCTGGCCACTAAAGTAGGTGACGCGTGTCTGCCAGTGTGGCGCAAATGCCGCCCACGCCGCATCAGAAAGTCAGAACAGATCAGCGCTCATAATATCCTCCATGCATGAAACTCAATCACATAAAGAATCAGGTAATGAGGACAACAACCGGATCAAGTCCCAGCCTAGCACTACAGTTGCATTCTTCGTGATGCCGGGCTGCAAAGAGCAATTTTCTGTGCTCCGGTGCTCGAAAATCACTCTTTTCGCCTCGGCCTGACGAATTTGCAACTGTAGTGCTAGGCAGATAACCATGCTGGAAAATTTTAAGCACCCAACGTTTGAATGACGTACTGCCAATACTTCCCGTGGCGCGCTGATCATGCCATACCTACACCGTATTTCATTGAGGGGCTGAGATGGCTCAAAAATCCATAACCCTGAAGGATGTGGCTGCTCTCGCGAACGTGTCGCGGGCGACGGCTGCGCGTGCGCTTAACAGTTATGGATATGTCGGTGGGGAAACGGCAAAAAAAGTGCGCGAAGCAGCGCAAAAACTCGGCTACCGCGGTAATCGTCTGGCACAGGCCTTGCGCAACGGTCAATTGCCGATCATCGGATGCATATTGGGCGATATCCAGAATCCTTTTTTTGCGCGCGTCGCGCACGATGTCGAAGTGGTGGCCCGGCAGGACGGATATAATCTCATCATCGGTAGTAGTGAGGAACAGGCAGGGCAGGAAAAATCTTTGCTTTCGAGCCTGCGTTCACTGAGCATCCGCGGGTTTATCGTGGCACCGACTTCGGCCAGCGATGATGTCCATCTGAAGGAATTGATCAATGACAGCATTCCTGTCGTACTGGTTGACCGTGAGGCGCGTGGTGTCAGTTGCGACAGTGTCGTCGTGGATAATGAGGGCGGGGCGCGCAAGGCTGTCGAATATCTCATCGATATGGGGCATAGCCGCATTGGACTTTTGCAGGATGATACCCGTATCTTCACCTCTCGGGAGCGTTTCAATGGCTATAAAAATGCTCTGACCGCCAATGGAATAGAGATCGATGAACAACTGATCGCGGTGTCGAAATCGACGGTCGAGCACGCCATTGATGTCACCATCTGCATGTTTAGCCGGAAAAATCCGCCCACTGCGCTCTTTACCGTCGATAGTTTGATGACGCAGGGGGCGTTGCTTGCCTTCCGCTCGATGGGCATTTCGATCCCCCGCGATGTTTCGTTGATTGGGTTCGACGATTTCAATCTGGCCACTTTCACGGATCCGCAAATTACCGTTGTGGCGCAACCCGTTTCTGAAATCGGTTTTGCTGCAGCCCGTCTTTTGCTGGAGCGGCTCGCTGGCAATGACGATCCTCCAAAGCATTTTCGCTTTGAAACCAGATTGATAGTGCGTGGCTCGGTCAGCCGTAGAATATCTCGCTGAAGACGCTTCCAGCATCTGTCAAAAAAATTTCAAAAATCCTCTTGTCATCGAAAAAATCTTGTGCGCTAAATGCGTGTGAGATCGATCTCATATCGCTTCAGGGCTGTTTTATGCAAGTCGGGTTGCCGCCAGGGAAAGGTTCCAGCGCTTGTGGAAATGGAAAGGCTTTTCATGCTCAATTTCGACAAAGATCGCTTTGTGAATATCCAAAGTGGCGCGGTTTCAATCGCGCAGGATGCGCGCGCCCTGATGGGTAAACTGCTGGCGGAAGGATTGGAGCGCGTGTTCTTCATGGGGACGGGTGGTGTGCAGCTTCTGACGCTTCCCGCAGTCGATCTGGCATGCAATTCGACGGTTTTTCCTGTCTTAACCGCATTTCCGGCGCAAGTCGTCCTGCAACCGCCAGCGGGACTGGATGAGAAGGCTCTGGTTATTATTCCGTCTTTGTCGGGCACCACCAGGGAAAGCGTGCAGCTTCTTTCCTTCCTGAAGGAAAAGGGCGTCAGAACGCTTTCCCTGACCGGCCATAAGGACACGCCGCTTGGGATGGAAGCGGATTATAATTTCACCAATTTTGCCGAGGACGATACGTCGTCGGAATCCTTCTATCTGCAAACGCTTTTGATCGTTCTGGCGCTTCTCGCTGAGCGCGGCGAATATGAAGGCTTTGACGCCACGGTCGCTGAATTGAAGCGCCTGCCGGAGCTGCTGGTCGGGGTCAAGCAGGGCTATGAAAAGGCAGCTGCTGTTCTCGCCCATGAAATGAAGGATGAAACCTATCATATTTTCACGGGCGCGGGGTCTGTCTGGCCGCAATCCTATTATTACGGCATGTGCATTCTGGAAGAAATGCAGTGGATCCGCACGCGTCCGGTCCATGCGACGGATTTCTTCCATGGCACGCTCGAACTGGTGGAACCGGGCGTCAGCGTCTTCGTCTTCAAGGGTGAGGACGCCTGCCGTTCCCTGTCGGACCGGGTTGAGAATTTCTCCCGCCGTTACACCGACAAGGTGCGGGTGCTGGACGCGGCCTCGGTTGACCTTCCGGGTATTTCCGCCAGAACACGCGCCCTGATTTCCCCGGTCATTCTGGCAACCATGCTGGAACGCTTGAGCGCGCATCTGGAAGTGCTGCGCAATCATCCTCTGACGACGCGCCGTTATTACAAGCGCGTCGAATATTGACGCATACGGCCCGGACCACGCTTCGGGCTATGGGCTGACTTATAAGCAGGCATGATAAAACAACCGACAGAGAGGGACTGCACAATGAACAAGAAAACATTTCTGAGCACGACAGGTCTGGCTTCCCTGATGGCAGGCGGCTTGTTGTTTGGTGGCGTAAACATTGCATCGGCAAAAGACCCGGTCGTTGCCGAGCCGGGCGCGCCGGTCGAATATTCCGGCAAGCTGGGCATTCTGACGAAATTCGGATTGCAGCAGCTGTCGCCATTCTTCGTCAATGTGGCAAAGGAATATGAAAAGCTACACCCGGGCGTTACGATCGAACTCATTCAGGAAAGCGATGACAGCGTCAAGGGCAAGACCAAGGCGCTGGTCGCATCCAATTCCCTGCCCGACATCTATTTCAGCTGGACGGGCAGTTGGGGCGAGAATTTCATTCGCGGCAACCGTGCGGTCGATCTGAGCAAGGTGATCGGACCGGATAGCGAATGGGGCAAGCAACTCGCCCATGCCGCCGTTTCCTCGTTCCAGTATAATGGCAAATATTATGGCATTCCACTTTATCTCGACGCCAAGTTCATGGGCTATAACAAGGCAATGTTCGAGAAGGCGGGCGTGGCAGGTCCAAAAGATTTCGACGAATTGCTGACCGCCTGCGCGGCCTTGCGCAAGTCCGGCGTCACACCGATTTCCTTTGGCAACAAGGAAGGCTGGCCTGCGGTCCATTTCGCCGGACAATTGCTTTCCTATAATGTGCCGCAGACGACGCTTGAACAGGATTTCAACCCGAAAACCGCTGAATATTCCGATCCCGGTTACGTCGCGAGCCTAACGCAATTCAAGCAGTTGGTCGATCAGTGCACCGACGGTGCTGCGACCAATGGTTCATCCTATGCATCCGCCTTGCAGGCTTTCAGCAATGCAAAATCCGCCATGTATTATCAGGAGATCATCGAGTTCGACCAGAGTACCGCGGAAGGCTCGTCTTTGAAGGGGGCGGATTTCGGCTTTTTCAAACTGCCTGCCCCAAAGGATGCGAAGGGCGATGCCAAATCCATCGAAGGCGCGCCGGAAGGCTACATGATCAATACGGCGTCCAAAAACATTCCGCTCGCCATCGATTTCATGAAATTCGTGACATCGGCGGAAAACGGAAAAACTCTTTCCGCGCCCCCCTATGGCCAGCCGAGTGCTACCGTTGGCGGCTATTCCGAGGACAACATGAATCCCGCAGTCGTCGGTGGACTGAAGGAAATCGCCTCTTCGTCCTATCTGATGCCATGGCTTGATACGGCCAATCCGCCGCGTGTCGCATCCGTCTGGCTTTCCAGCCTTCAGGCGCTGATCGGCGGCTCCATGACGCCTGATGAGGTCATGGAAAAAGTGAAAGAAGCGGCAGCCTCGTCGAAATAAAGGTATGGTTCTTCCATGACCGTCAACACCTATGAACCGAAGGGCGAGGCCGGTCAAAACGGCTTCGCCCCGCCGAACAGGCCAGAAGCGGCCGCGTTCGGCGTCTTCGTGAACCTCCTGTCATTGCGCTGGATTCTGGTCGCCTTTGTCCTGATCCTGTGCTTCGTCTATTATCCGATCGTCGATAATTTCATCGTCAGCACGACCAATCAGGATATTTTTACCGGCGAAACGTCTTTTATCGGGCTGGATAATTACCGGCGACTGGGAGACGATCCCATCGTCTGGACCGCGATCTGCAACAATGCGCTCTATGCCATCCTGTCAGTGGCTTTCCAGGTGTTCGGCGCTTTCGTGCTTGCCGCGATCATAGAAGGCCTGCAAGAGGAAAAATGGCGCCGGTTCTGGCGCGCGGTCTATTTCGTGCCTTCGGCGATTTCCATCACCGTGACGGGACTTCTGTTCTATTTCATCTATCAGCCGGATATCGGCCTGCTGGATAGCGCGTTGAAGGCGATAGGCCTTGGTGCATGGTCGCGCGCATGGCTTGGCGAGGAAGGCACGGCGATCTATGCGATCATCGCCATGAGCCAGTGGCAGGGGTTTGGTTATTCCACGCTTCTGTTCGCCATCGCGATCCAGAAAATCCCGCATGAACTCTACGATGCGGCGATCATGGATGGGGCCGGCATGTGGCGGCGCCTGTGGAATATCACCTTTCCGCTTACCCGCGAAATGACCGGGTTGATGGTGATCATAACCATCACCGGCGCGTTTCAGGTGTTTAACGAGGTCATGGTCATGACCGGTGGCGGGCCAAACAACAGCAGCCAGGTGCTGGGAACGTGGCTTTATCAGCAGGGCTTCATCGAGAATGATTTCGGCTATGGCGCTGCCATTGCATCGGTCATTTTCGTGCTGACATTGCTGACCGGCTTCGCCCAGCTCTGGTACACGAAGCGGCGGAGGGTGCATTTATGACCACCTCTTATCAACCGCACGAGGCGGAACGCACGGACTTCCTCTCTGTACTTGGAAAAACCTGCCTCATCACCTTTCTGGTCACGCTTGGAATTGTGGTTATCTATCCATTGCTGTGGATGGCGCTCAACGGGTTCAAAACCAATTCGGAAATCTTTGGCAATCCCTTCGCGCTGCCATCCGTCTTCACCTTGGAAAACTATATCGCGGCGTGGAACCAGGGCATCCGTAATTATATTGCAACCAGCATCATCGTGACGCTGCTTTCTGCTATTTGCACGGTGTTGATCAGTGCGTGGACGGCCTATGGGCTGACGCGTTCGCGGCTTCCCGGCAAGCCGCTTTTCGTCGGTATCGTACTGGGCGGTCTCATGCTCAGCCCGACGGTCGCGGTCATTCCGCTGGTGCGCATGATGCAGCAGCTTGGACTCTACAATACCTATTGGGCGCTGATCCTGCTTTATACGGCGTTCCGCATTCCGTTCACCACCTTTCTGATCCGCGCCTATATGCTCGGCCTGCCGCGCGATCTGGACGAGGCCGCGGTGATGGACGGGGCAAGCGAAAGCCAGATTTTCTGGCGCGTCATCTTGCCCCTCTGCAAGCCGATCCTGGTTTCCTGCGTCATTCTCCACGTCCTGTTCGCATGGAATGAATATCTGTTCGCCATGATCTTCACCAGCGGTGCGGACGTGCAGACGCTTCCCGTGGGGCTGACCTCCATCATGGCCAAGCATGGCACCAATTATGCCGTCGTCTTTGCCGCGATGACCCTGTCGGCCTTGCCCATTCTCATCGTGTTCTTCGCCGCCCAGCGCTTCTTCATTCGCGGGCTGGCCGAAGGTATCGGTAAATAACAGCGAAAGATCGATTGAAATGCTGAAACGCGAGCAACTTCTAGGGGCGAATTTCTCTTTCCAGCATCATCCGTTTCGCTGGACGGCGGAACGCCTGAGCGAGCTGGGCTTCCGGCGCATGGAACTTTGGGGTATCGCGCCGCATCTCGACCTTTTCCACGACAATCACGGGCGGTTACGTGATGTCCTCTCCATTCTGGATGGCTGCGGGCTTTCCGTTCATTGTTTTACGCCCGAGCAGGTGCTTTATCCGATCAATATCGCGTCGGGTGATCAGGCCTATCGGGATGCGAGCGTCGAGCGCTTCATCCGCGCCGCCGATATCGCCGCCGAACTTGGCGCGAAATATCTGTTCCTGACGCCGGGGCGCGGTTTTGAGAACGAGGAGTGGGAGCGCGGCTGGACGCATGCGGTCCAATCCATAGACCGTATTGCAAGCCATGCCAGCCAAGTAGGCTTGCGCTGCCTGCTGGAGCCGTTGCAACGGCTGGAAAGCAATCTCGTCAACGATGTCGCTGATCTGGATCGCATGTGGCGGGAGCTTTCCGCCAGCAATGTCGATCTGGTGCTCGATCTCGTGGCCATGGCGACCGCAGGCGACAGCGTTGCCGATTACGTCGCAAGGTTCGGCGAACGCCTTGCCCATGTCCATATCGTTGACGGTACGCCTGCGGGACATCTGGTCTGGGGAGACGGCAATCTGCCGCTGCAAGATTATATCTCCGCACTCGATGCTGCGGGTTTCAAGGGCACTTTCACCTTCGAGCCATTCGGAAACGGCTCCTATGCCCTCGACCCCGTCGCCGCGTGGAAGCGCTCAATTGCTGCGATTGCCCCTCATCTCGGTTGAATGGAATGATCATGACAAATTCTGCCCCAAATCTTATTGCCGTTGGCGATAATTGCCTTGATGTCTATCTGACCAAGGGGTTCGTGACGGTCGGCGGCAATGCGCTCAATGTCGCGGTGCAATGGAAACGCAATGGCTGGAATGCGCGCTATTTCGGTGCGCTTGGTAAGGATCAGGAAGCGGAACTCATGCTGGACGCAATCAAAGCCACGGGGCTTGATGCGGCTGACGTGGAAATTTTGACAGGTTCGTCTGCCGTCACCTTGTTGACGGACGAGGCAGGCGAGCGACGCTTTTTGCTGGAATCGCTTGGTGTGGGCGAGGATTATTTCCCCGAGCCGCAACGTTACCGCCAGTTACTGGCCGCTGACTGGGTGCATCTGGGCACCCATTCCAGCGACAGGCTTGTCCGCAAACTGGTTGTGGACAATGTACCGTTCAGTCTCGATGTCTCGACCGAACCTTTCGCCATATCGCTCGAAGGTGTGCCACTGGTATTCGCTTCAGGACCAGAAGACCCTTGCGTTCCAGTCGAGCCGTTCATCGCGCAGTTGAAACAGGCAGGCGCGAAAAAGGTCGTGGTCACGTGCGGCAAGCGCGGTTCTTTCTATGATGATGGCGTTCACGGATTTTCCGCCGGCTCCGTTCCGGTTTCGGTTGTCGACACTTGTGGTGCGGGCGACAGTTTTATCGCGTCATTCCTGTCCGTCCTTCTGTTCAAGTCTTATGACGAAGCGGCAGCACTTGGTTATGCGGCGGCAGAAGCATCGCAGACCTGCACCCATCTTGGCGGGTTTGTGCAGGACATCCATCCGGTCCCGCAATGGCTTTACGAGAAATATGACAGCGTGATTCATATCACACCCGGGGCCAAACAGGGAGTTTGAGCATGAGCATTATCAGGATGGCGCCGCCGGTTGCCGCCCCACGGCAGGATCGCTCTTTCTGGCTGCAAAGCATCGATGCCGATGCCGTGACGGCGCCCTTGCAAGGCGAGGAAACATGCGATGTGGCGATTGTCGGCGGCGGCTATGCCGGACTGTGGACGGCGCTGCGGCTCAAGGAGCAGGCGCCTGACATGCGCGTCACCATTCTCGAAGCCGATTTCTGCGGCTCTGGCGCATCGGGGCGCAATGGCGGGCAGGTTCACAGCTGGTTTGCGGAAATAGATCTTTTGCGCGCCACCATGAGCGATGACGATGCGCTCATGTTGTGCCGCGCGACCACCGATGCCATCGATGAACTCAAGGCATTGCAGGATACGGGGACCATCGATATGGACCTGCGGCTGGATGGCTGGTTGTGGACGGCAAGTTCGATTGCTCAGGAAGGGGCCTGGGCAAAGGCCTATGCGGACTGCGTTAAAATGGGTGAGGACCGTTTCCAGAAACTGGATGGAGCGGAGATTGTCCGCCGCACCGGCTCCAGCGCCTCCTATCTCGGCATTGTCGAGGCAAAAGCCGGGACCGTCCAGCCTGCAAAACTCGCATTGGGTCTTCGTAGGCTTGCTCTTGATAAGGGCGTGATCATTCACGAACAAAGCCCGGTTCTGGAAATCATACCCGGCGGGACAGTGCAATTGCGGACAGAGCAGGGCGTCTTGTCGGCGGGGAAAGTCGTTCTGGCTGCGAATGCGTGGCTCGCGGCTTTGCCCGAACTGCATCCCTATCTTTATGTGGTCAGCAGCCAGCTTATCGCCACAGCGCCCGTGCCGGACGAATTGGCGCAGATCGGCTGGAATGATGGCGCATCGATCTGCGATGCGCAGCATCATGTGCTTTATTATCAGCGCACTGCGGCGGGACAGGTGATATTCGGTCGTGGGACCGGGAATATTGCCTATCGCGACCGTATAGGGCCGCAGTTTAATCGCAGCGGCGATCTTGGCTTCGACAATATCCGTGAACTGCATCGGGTCTATCCGGGTTTAAAAACTGCGCCGGTTCTTTACGACTGGTGTGGGCCTATCGACTGCACGGCCCAGCATCTGCCGGTCTTTGATCATTTGAAGGATCATCCGAATATTTTTTACGCCATGGGCTTTAACGGTACGGGAATTGCACAAGCACCCGTTGCGGGGCGCATCGTGGCAAGTCTCGTTCTGGGCAAGCAGGATCAATGGAGCCGTTGCGGTCTGGTCGGTATCGCAAAGCGCACGAAATTGCCGCCAGAACCCTTGCGTTATGTCGGCGCGCGGATCGTGCGCGGCGCGATCCGACGCAAGAATGATGCGGAAATCATGAACCGCAAACCGGGTCGGGTGGTGCGGTTTCTCGCGAGCCTCGCACCATGATTGCCTGCGCCAATGCGATCATCTTATAAAATCAAGGAACGGGAACCATGGCCGAACTGGCATTGAGAAATATCCGCAAGTCCTATGCCAATCTTGAGGTTCTACACGGCATTGACCTCGACATAAAATCGGGCGAGTTCATCGTTTTCGTCGGCCCTTCGGGCTGCGGAAAATCGACCCTGTTGCGATCCATCGCGGGGCTTGAAACCATCACATCCGGCGATCTGGTGATCGACGGCAAGCGCATGAATGATGTCGCGCCTTCTAAACGCGGGATTTCCATGGTGTTCCAGTCTTATGCGCTTTATCCGCATATGACGGTTTATGAAAACATGGCGTTCGGCCTGCGCATTGCGGGGGTTGCCAAGGCTGAAGTCGATATGCGGGTGCGCAAGGCGGCGCAAATCCTGCAACTGGGTGATTATTTGCAGCGTTTGCCCAAGGCGCTATCGGGTGGTCAGAGACAGCGCGTGGCAATCGGCCGGGCCATCGTGCGCAACCCGCGTGTTTTCCTTTTCGACGAACCGCTATCCAATCTCGATGCATCCCTGCGTGTCGCCACACGTATCGAGATCGCGAAGCTGAAGGAAAGCATGCCCGATGTCACGATGATCTATGTGACGCATGATCAGGTGGAAGCCATGACGCTTGCCGACCGTATTGTCGTCTTCAGGAATGGTCATATCGAACAGGTCGGCACGCCAATTGAACTCTATAAAAACCCGGCCAATATATTTGTCGCGCAATTCATCGGATCGCCATCGATGAATATTCTTGGTGGTGTTCTTTCGGACGAAAAGCGGGTGGTGCTGGATTGTGGCGTGACGCTTGACGCGAAACCACAAAATCCATCGAAACATATCGGGGAACGTGTCAGCATCGGGATCAGGCCGGAAGATGTGCGCATCATCGATAAGGTGGGTACGACAAAAACCGTCTTTGAAGGGGTGATCGATTTTATCGAACATCTGGGCGAGATCCAGATTCTCTATGTGGATATGCCCAATATTGTGCAAAAATTCCTGATAAAAGCCAATGGCAACATGACGTTCGACAGGCAGGAAAAAATAGCCTTTACGTCAAAGGATGACTGCATGCATCTGTTCGATGGCGAAGGAAATAAATTACTTTCGGACAAAGCTGAATGAAAATGCCGAACCCCTGTGATAATCTTTTGCAAAAATGACCCGGCTTCCATCCGAGGAAAAACATATTTCTTCAATCAGGAGCGATGGTCCGAACCCTTCAAGTTCGTGCAATCGCTTTATTTCTTCAGGGATTTCAACGGCTGATACACTGGCGGTGGACGCAACCGGCGCCTTGTCGATGCGCGCTAGCAGTTCCACGATGGAACCATTCCAGTCCGTATCGGATTCCGACAGGTTTCCTGCAATGGCCTTGGGAATCCAGTCGATAGAATAAACAAGGGGTTGCCCTGAGCTTTTGCGCAGCCGTTCCACCTTCAACAATGGGGAACCGGCAGAAACGGCCAGTTTGGTTGCAATGTCGGGAGGAGCGGGTACGGTCGCGAAACTGAGCAAATGGGTTTGTGCGCGATATCCATGGCTGCGAACCATTTCGGATACGCTTTCAAATTTGGTGATGGGGCGGGCGATGGACAGGGCCGCTCCGGCGGCAACAAATCGGCCTTTTCCCTGATGAACATCGATCACGGCTTCCTGTTCGAGCAATTTGAGTGCTTCCCGAAGGGTGGGACGCGAGACGCCAAAACGCTCTGCCATGACCTTTTCTGTCGGTAATTTGTCTCCAAGCGAGAGGTTCATTTCCCGTATCAGGTCGAGGATGCCGGTTCTTAGCCGTTCAATACCAGTCTCCTTGGGGCGTTCCATATCTTTTCCTCTGGCAAACATTACAATTCAAACAGTGCTGGAATGCGGTCATGATGCAAGCCACAGGAAAGGGCGATCTGCAATAGGATGCGTGCTTTTTGTGGAAGATAAGGGCCGGAGGGGATGAAACCGTGCCTGTGGTTTCTGCTGTTGGATACGACGGGACCATAGGTTCTTGTCGATGAAATGACGATTCCATTCTCATCGCGAACCCATTGTTCAAGCCGTTGCGCTTGCGTGCTTGTCACATAGCCGGGGGCAAATCCCGCGGTGACGATGCCTTTGGCTCCCGCTCCGATCACGGCCTCGATTGTGATCACATCCGCATCGCTATGGGTTGCGATGATATCGACCCGTGGAAGCGATTTCAGTGTCCGCCAATCCGGTCGCGGCAAACCGGGAGCTGAAACCGGATGACGTCGGAAACGTGTCTGGCCGCCGATGATCTGGGCGATTGGACCAAAATCCGGAGAGCGAAATGCATCCAGACCAAAGGTGGTGGTTTTGGTGACTTCGGATGGCAAATGGACTTCGCCATGCATGACCACGGCCACGCCAATCTCGCGCATCATGGGATGCGCTGCAATGCAGGCCGCCTGAAAGAAATTCATATAACCGTCGCTGCTCATCGCCGATGCCGGTCTTTGCGCGCCTGTCACGATGAGGGGAATGGGAAAATCCCATATGAGCGACAGGAAAAAGGCTGTTTCTTCAAGCGAGCCGGTGCCGTGGGTGAGAATGAAACCGTCAAGATCCGGTTGCTCCCGCAAGGTTTTTTCGCACAGGCGGCAAAGGGCAATCCACTGTGGCAGGCCGATATCGAAGCTTGGAGCGGATGGAAAATCGGTCGGCAGAAAATCGAAACGGTCCGAGAGCACACCACAACGCTCAATCAGCTCCTTTGCCTTGAGGCTGCCTGCTTCGCCATAGTCCCGGATTTCAAACGGATCGTTGGAGAGCGCCGTCAAGGTGCCGCCGGATGCGATAATGGCAATGCGAGGCCGTTTTCCAGTCATGTCCGTGTCTCCCGGAGGGCCGATATCATGCGCGGGACATGGAGCTATCCATCAGTGAAGGCGTTGATCCCGCGCTGCCCTTCATCGCTTTTCATCCATGTTGTTTTACATTTATAACCATGTCAAGCTGGATTTATATCATAAAATAAAACTAAAAATATCATATAGTTGATTAATTTATGCGGTGATTTTGGAAAACCGGTTGACAGATTTTATCTTCACTGTTTTTATAGTTGTCAAACAACATGAAGTCCAGAACGGACCACCTCCAGCAGGGATGACGATATGGTGCAGGAGAATGCTACTGACCAAGGTGTCGTGTTCGACAAGGTGAATAAATGGTACGGCCAGATGCATGTCCTTCAGGACATCAGTTTCAGGGTCGCGCCGGGAGAAAAAGTCGTGGTCTGCGGTCCTTCTGGATCGGGTAAATCCACGATGATCCGTTGCATCAACCGGCTTGAGGAATACCAGTCGGGACACCTGACGGTGAACGGGGTCGAGGTGAATGGCCTGCGACGGAATATCGAACAGGTCCGGCGTCAGGTTGGAATGGTGTTCCAGAACTTCAACCTTTATCCACATCTCACGATTCTGGAAAATTGCACGCTCGCGCCGCGCTGGGTTCAGGGATTGTCGCGTGCGCAAGCCGAGGACCGTGCCATGCATTTCCTCAAGCGGGTCCGTATTCCCGATCAGGCCGATAAATATCCAAGTCAGTTGTCCGGCGGGCAGCAGCAGCGTGTCGCCATAGCGCGTTCCTTATGCATGCAGCCGGATATCATCCTGTTTGATGAGCCGACCTCAGCCCTCGACCCTGAGCTGGTGCGCGAAGTTCTCGATACGATGGTGTCGCTCGCCGAGGATGGCATGACGATGATCTGCGTTACGCATGAAATGGGTTTCGCCCGGCAGGTCGCTGACCGGGTTGTCTTCATGGATCATGGCAGCATCATCGAAAGTGCGCCGCCGGAAGAATTTTTCTCCAATCCAAAGGAAGAGCGCTCACGCCTTTTTCTCAGCCAGATTCTGCACTGACTCCAAAGATGAGCAGGCGGATCCGGGATTGCCCGGTTTTTAAACCAACAGTGGGGACGTTATTATGAAAATGACAGGCTTGCGAACCGGAAAAGCTCTTCTTGCAGCATTTCTGCTGACGTCAATTCTTGGCGGAGGCGCTGTGCGGGCTGCGGATATGCCGCCGCTTCCCGAGAGCATCAAGGAACAGGGTACGATCCGCATTGGCGTCAAATGCGACAGCCCGCCTTTCGGAGCTTCGTCCGCGGATGGTTCACCGAAGGGGATCGAAGTCGAAATGGCCAGGAAAATTGGCGAACTGGCCTTCGGATCGACCAAGGGTGCGGCATTGTCCTGTGTGACGAGTGAGGCCCGTATCCCGTCTTTGAATTCCGGCAAACTCGATCTTATCCTTGCCACGCTCGGTCGCACGCCCGCTCGTCAGGAAGTCATCGATTTTTCCAACATCTATTTCTGGGGCACGTCCAATGTGCTCGTGCCGAAAGACAGCAAGGTCGAAAAACTTTCCGATCTTTCCGGCAAAACCGTTCTTGTGGTGAAGGGCGCTTCGCAGATCAAATGGCTGAACGCCAACATTCCTGACATCAAGATTTTGCAGCTTAATACCACGGCGGATGGTATCCAGGCCCTAAAACAGGACCGCGCCGACGGCTTTGTCGGCGATGGCGGGCTGATTTATACGCTGGGCGCGAACTATCCTGAATTGCGCATTGTCGAAGAAGGGTTGGACCTCGGTATCAACGCGGTCGGCTTGCGCAAGAACGAGCCTGAACTCAAGGCTTTCGTGAATGCCGCGCTCGACCAGATACGCAAAGACGGGTTCTACGAAAAGGTCATTCCCGAATTTGTCGACAATCCTGCCGTTGTCGGCGTCATGAAAAAAGGCTTCCTCGAACCCGCGCCCAATCTCTGATTTTTTACGGGAAGCGGTAATGCCGCTTCCCGCGACTTTCTTTTCATTCGTAGATCGGACGGGCCATGCTTTCCATTGACTGGGCCTATATCATCGCAGCAATCCCGGACCTCATCCGCGGTCTTGGCATGACGCTTGTCGTCAGCCTGCTGGCGATCCTGTTCTCGTTGGGAGCAGGCGTCGTCGGTTGTGCCATGCGTGTCAGCCGGTTTCGTCTGCTGCGTTATTTCGCGATCGGCTATGTCGAGTTCATACGGGGCACCCCCTATCTCGTGCAGATTTTCTTCATTTTTTATGGCCTGCCGAG
>JAATGD010000218.1 GCA_015654965.1 Hyphomicrobiales bacterium | reverse complement strand
CCTGCTCCATAACCTTGAGGTTGATACCCAGAAGATCGTCGCGGCTCATGCCCGGCTTGCGCGGCACGCCTGCGGTAACGATGACAACGTCTGCGCCTTCGATGGCTGCATAGTCGTTTGCGCCGGTGAACTTCGCATCAAAACCGTCAACCGGTGAAGATTCTGCGATATCCAGTCCCTTGCCCTGCGGAGTACCTTCCGCAATATCGAAAAGAACGATGTCGCCGAGTTCCTTCAGTCCAGCAAGATGAGCGAGCGTGCCGCCAATCATACCGGAGCCGATGAGGGCAATCTTGTTGCGTGCCATGATTGTTTCTTTCCTCAAGTTTGATCCAGAAACGCATGAAGCCATCCGGTATCCTCCCCGGAAACGCCTACGCGCTGCCCGTGTTCGATATGACTCTTTGCATAAAAACTCAACTCATTATTTTGCGACCAATGTTTTCAATCGTTTAGATTTAAATTTTCTTACGTAAACGTCAATTAATTTGGCAAATTAAAGGCAGAGCCAAGCCCCGTCCGGCTTAATTTGAGCCGACAGGCTATAAGCCGGAACCCGGAAAACGGTTTCAAACAAGGAAGCTCATCGCTCCCTTATCGTTGCTCGCTCTATCAATGGAAGATAGCGCTCGAAATCTATAAGTCGATACTATGGCAGCAGGATGATGGTAAACATTGGACTTCGACAGCCAACGGGGTCAGTTCTGGCCCTTGTCGGCAAAGCCGTCGAGATATTCGGCGCTCTGCATTTCAAACAGACGTGAAGCGGTCCGGTCGAACTCAAAGGCTTCGGTGCCGCTTGTGGCGAGATAGAGTTTTTCCGGTTGCGCTTCCGCCGTTATGAACACACGCGCATGGTTATCGTAAAGGACATCGACCAGAAGGATAAAACGCTTGGCTTCGTTGCGACGCGACTGATCGAGCACCGGAACATCATCGACAAACAGGGTTGGATAGCGGCTGACGATGGCGATATAATCGGATGCGGCCAGCGGCTGCGCACACAATTCATCAAAGGAAAAACGAGCAGCGCCTGTAACCGAGCGGCGAACGGCAATGTCGCGTCCCTTAATATGAATTATATCGGCTTTTTCTTCCGTCCCGTTTTTCTGCGCCGTCCACGCAGCATCCATACGCTTGGTCGTCTCCGAACCAAGTGGAGCGAGATAAACCGGCTGCCGATCGAGTTTTTCCAGCCGGTAATCGGTGCGCGAATCGAGATTAATAACCTCGACATGCTTTTTGAGAATATCCACAAAAGGCAGGAAAAGCTGCCGGTTCAGGCCATCGCGGTAAAGATTATCGGGCGCAACATTGGATGTCGCGATCAAAACGACACCACGCTCGAACAAGGCGCTGAACAGGCGCGACAGGATCATCGCATCAGCAATGTCGGTGACGGTGAATTCGTCAAAACACAGCACCCATGCCTGATCGGCCAAAGCTTCCGCCACCGGCGGTATCGGATCGTCCTGCTTGGTTTCTCCGCGCTTGTGCGCCTGCCTGTGCGCATTGATGCGCTCATGCACATCGGCCATGAAATCGTTGAAATGCGCACGCCGTTTTCGCTCGACCGGCAGGAGTTGGAAGAACATGTCCATCAGCATGGTCTTGCCGCGCCCGACCTCACCATGGACATAAAGCCCTTTCACACCTTCCGAAACGGGCTTGCGCTTGCCAAACAGCCATCCCAACGCGCTCGACTTGCGCGAAAGCCGCTTGGTGCAGACTTCCTCCATAAGCCGGTCATAGCGTCCGGTCAGTTCCAGCTGCGCTGGATCAGACTCCACATCGCCTGACGCAACCAACTTGTCGTAACGCTCGCGGACCGACGGAAAAGCCTTCAGATTACAATCAAAAGACATGGGAGCCTGTCAAACTCTTGCTGAAAAACCGGCGAAGCTCCATAGGAACTCCGCCGTTGAAAAGATGATCCATGTGATCAACGCGAAAGCGACACTGCCTGCCCGCCTGTGGTCTGGCCATTGAAACGGCCTTCACCGGCAGAGTAGAGCGATGCAACCGTACCGCCCGCCTTGTCATAAAGCACGAGTTGCTTACCGTTCACAGCCCACGAACCCAGATTTGCCAGCTCCCCCGGGCAGCGTAGCGGACCGGCGCGATAGCCTTGGCCATATTTGGTCTGCGGCGTCACGACGCGACAGGTTTCCCCGCCAATCGACGCGGTCCAGACACCGGCGACACTGCCGACCGTGACATCGGGAGACGATTCGGGTGGCAGGCTCGCAACCTGCGTATTGCCCGACTGCCCATCGGTTCCGGGCGCATTGGGAAACTGCGACGCATCCGGGTTATTGAGATTACTCTTCTGGACGACTCCTTGTGGAGCAGCACGAACCGGCGGAGGAGCAGCCGGCGTCAAATTATTATCGGTACCCATCCGGGAGCTTTGGCAACCAGCCATTATGACACTGACTGCCATGAGGCTCAGCACACTTGCTTTCGAAATTCCCATCTGGTTCTCCATTTCAGTCAAAGTCTCGAGGGGAATAGACTGGCGCATAAACACGCCCTCTGAGAAACCCTGTATCGGGATAATATGCTGCGATAAAATGGCTATATGGTTAAAAAATCAACACCCTTCCCATTAAATTGAGCATATAGCGCCCATCCAATCATAAAATAGCGTATAAATTTACAGACTGGGACTGGAAGGCCACAGTTTGTGGCAGCATTTTATTGCCGACCTCAAACTTCGGGAATGAAGTTGCATATGCAGCCGGTACTGGCAATTTGCGGGCTTTTCCGCCATATAGACCTCCAGCACCAGTTGAATATGGTTTCAACAGCTTTCAAACCAGCAGCAAGACGCAACGGAATCGTGACAGCCATGGCCAATAAGGCAATTTTTGCCAAGATGAACGGATTGGGCAACAAGATCATTGTTGCCGATATGCGCGGACGCGTCGATCGCATCACGCCCGCTGCCGCCATTCGTCTGGCCAGCGAGGAAGCCACCAGTTTCGACCAGATCATGGCCATCCATGATCCAAGAACGCCCGGCACGGATCACTATATCGAGATCATCAATTGCGATGGCACACAGGCGCAGGCCTGCGGCAATGGCACGCGCTGTGTGGTTCAATGGCTTTCGCATGAAAGCGGCAGACAGGAGTACACCTTCCAGACGCTGGCAGGTATTCTCACCGCCCATGAGCACGAAGACGGGCTGATCACGGTCGATATGGGCCGCCCGCGCTTTGGCTGGCAGGATATTCCGCTGGCCCGTGACGTCGCCGATACGCGCGCCATCGAACTCACCGCCGGACCTGCCCACGCGCCCGTCCTGCAATCCCCATCCATTGCCTCCATGGGCAATCCGCATGCGATCTTCTGGGTTGAAAATGACGTCTGGTCCTATGCGCTCGATCAATATGGTCCTTTGCTTGAGCATGACCCGATTTTCCCCGAACGCGCCAATATTTCCATCGCGCAGGTCACATCGCGCGATAACATCATCCTGCGCACATGGGAGCGTGGGGCGGGCCTGACCCTTGCTTGTGGCTCTGCCGCCTGTGCCGCCGCTGTTTCCGGCGCCCGCACCGGACGCACGGAGCGCAAGGTCACTGTCCATGTTCCCGGCGGACCGCTTGGGATCGAATGGCGCGACGACGATCACGTCATGATGACTGGCCCTGCCGAATGGGAATTTGACGGCATTTTTGATCCTGCAACCGGTGCATGGGAGAGCACCCGGAAGACCACACGCGGAGCCGCATAATGGCTGTCGATGTCGTAACATTCGGATGCCGCCTCAATACGTATGAATCCGAGGTGATGAAGCGCGAAGCAGATAGCGCCGGGCTTGGCGACTTGAAAGACGGCGCGATTATCTTCAACACCTGTGCGGTGACGGCGGAAGCCGTGCGTCAGGCGCGTCAGGCCATTCGCAAGGCGCGCCGTGACAACCCGCAGGCGCGCATCATCGTCACCGGCTGCGCGGCCCAGACCGAATCCGCAAAATTCGAGGCCATGGAGGAAGTGGACCTCATTTTAGGCAACGAGGAAAAGCTCAAGTCCAATTCCTACCGGATGCTGCCTGATTTCGGCGTCAACCAGTTTGAAAAAGTGCGCGTCAACGACATTATGGAAGTGCGCGAAACCGCAAGCCATATGGTCGATGCCATTGAGGGCCGCGCGCGCGCCTTCGTACAAGTCCAGAACGGCTGCGATCACCGCTGTACTTTCTGCATCATTCCCTATGGCCGTGGCAATTCGCGTTCGGTGCCGATGGGCGGTGTTGTCGATCAGGTCAAGCGCCTCGTTGATAATGGCTATGCCGAAGTTGTTCTCACAGGCGTGGACATGACCTCCTACGGCCCTGATCTTCCCGGAAACCTGCGTCTCGGCAAGCTGGTGAAGACGGTTCTCAATCAGGTGCCGGATTTGCAGCGCCTCAGGCTCTCCTCAATTGATTCCATCGAAGCCGATGAGGATTTGATGGAGGCCATTGCCACTGAAAAGCGCATGATGCCGCATCTCCATCTGTCACTACAGGCGGGTGACGACATGATCTTGAAGCGCATGAAGCGTCGCCATCTGCGCGATGATTCCATCCGTTTTTGTGAAGACGTGCGCGCGCTTCGCCCCGATATCGTGTTCGGTGCCGATATCATTGCCGGTTTCCCGACCGAGACGGAAGACATGTTTGTCAACTCGATGCGAATCGTCGAGGAATGCAGCCTCACGCATCTGCATGTCTTTCCCTATAGCGCGCGCGAAGGCACACCGGCTGCCCGCATGCCGCAGGTGCGGCGCGAGATCGTCAAGGAACGCGCTGCACGCCTGCGCGCGGTCGCCGACTGCGCCTATGAAAAACACCTCGCGTCTCTCAATGGCACCGTGCAACGCCTGTTGATCGAAAAAGAAGGCATGGCGCGCACGGAAGGTTTTACGCTTGCAGCAGTCGATGCGGGCAAGCCGGGCGAAATCATCGAACGAATTGTGACGGGGCATGATGGTGAAAAACTCCTCACCCGTCAGGCGGAGCCGCAAGCGGCTTAAAAGGGCATAATCATTCATGGCAATGGGTTTCATCAAGAAAATGTTCTCCTTCGGCAAGAAGGAGGTCGAGGAACAGCCGGTCGAACAACCAGCTTCCGAAGCTGTGGAAACACCTTTTGCAGATAGTACTGCCGTCATTGCCGAATCCGCCCCTGTTGAAGAACCCTCAATAGAAGCGGCGGAAGAAAAAGCCCAAGCCGAACATCCGGTTACCGAAATCGAGATTCCGATCGAGCAGCCGCCCGTCATGGAACCGCCCGTGATGGAACCAATTGTCGTTGAAGCTCCGGCGATTGAACCTGTTGCCAAACCCGAGCCTGTTGTTGAGCCGGATTTGCCGAAAATTCCCCAAACGCCTCCGGTCATCGAAGCGCCAATTGTGGAGGAGGTGGTCGAACCCGCCCCCCAGACCAAAACGGTGAAGCCGAAAAAGGTCAAGGTTGCCAAGGCTGTTGAAGAACATCAGGACGAAGCGCCTGTTCAAGCCGCCCCTGAAGTAAAACTCTCATGGTTCGAGCGTCTGCGCCGCGGGCTTTTGCGCTCATCCAATTCGCTGAGCGAATCCATCGGCGGCATTTTTACCAAGCGCAAGCTCGACGACGACACGTTGCAGGATCTGGAAGACGTGCTGATACAGGCTGATCTCGGGCTTGAAACCGCCATGCGGGTGACAGACGCCCTCTCTTCCGTCCGCTATGGCAAGGACGTGACCGGCGAAGAAGTCCGTTCCATCATGGGCGCGGAAATCGAGAAAGTGCTTGGCCCCGTCGCAAAGCCGCTGGAACTCGACCTTTCGCACAAGCCGCATGTCATTCTGGTGGTCGGTGTCAACGGCACCGGCAAGACGACGACGATTGGTAAACTGGCTGCAAAACTCACCGCAGGCGGCCTGAAAGTCATGCTTGCGGCAGGCGACACTTTTCGCGCCGCCGCCATCGAACAGCTCCACATCTGGGGCGAGCGCACCAACTCCCCCGTGGTTTCAAGCAAACTCGGTGCCGACGCGGCAGGTCTTGCCTATGATGCGTGGCAACAGGCGAAGGATGCGGGCAGCGATGTACTGATCATCGATACAGCCGGTCGTTTGCAGAACAAGGCCGAGCTGATGGATGAACTTGCAAAGATCGTTCGCGTCCTTGGCAAGCACGACCCGGAAGCACCGCACACGGTCCTTCAGACGCTTGACGCAACAACCGGGCAAAATGCCCTTAATCAGGTCGAGATTTTCAAGAATATTGCCGGTGTCAACGGTCTGGTTATGACCAAGCTTGACGGCACAGCGCGTGGCGGCATTCTGGTGGCGATCTCCGCCAGGCATAAGCTGCCGATCTATTTTATCGGTGTCGGCGAAGGTGTTGACGACCTTGAACCTTTTTCAGCAAGCGATTTTGCAAAAGCAATTTCAGGAGTGCATTAATGACAAAACCTGTTTTTGAACGAGATCCGTCGCAAAAAACTGATGCAGAGCGCAAGGAAGTGCAGCCCCTTCTCAAGCTGGCGCTGGAACTGGGGCCACTTCTTGTTTTCTTCTTTGCCAATGCGCGTGGCGAATGGCTGATCGAACATTTCCCGGCTCTTGGCCAGATCGGTGAGCCGATTTTTCTGGCAACCGCGCTTTTCATGGTGGCAACGCTGATTGCGCTTGCCGTTTCATGGGGCATGACACGCACATTGCCGATGATGCCGCTGATTTCAGGCATCGTGGTCATGGTGTTCGGTGCGCTGACGCTCTGGCTGCACAATGACACTTTTATCAAAATGAAGCCGACCATCGTCAATACGCTGTTTGGCGCAATCCTGCTCGGTGGCCTTTTCTTCGGCAAATCCCTGCTTGGCTACGTGTTCGATTCGGCCTTCAAACTGGATGCGGAAGGCTGGAAAAAACTGACTTTTCGCTGGGGCCTGTTCTTTATCTTTCTGGCTATCGTCAATGAAGTCGTCTGGCGCCATTTCTCGACCGATACATGTGTTGCCTTCAAGGTCTGGGGCATCATGCCGATCACCATTGTCTTCACACTTTTACAAATGCCGCTTATCCAGAAGCATTCATTACCGGACACGAAAAACAACTGATTGGGGGAGAACGCCATGACATACATCGACAGACGGCTCGATATCGAACAGTTTATCTGTCGCAGTGATAATTATGGCGTTCTCATTCACGATCCCGAAAGCGAACTGACGGCTTCCATCGACGCGCCGGATGCAAACGCTATCGAACAGGCGCTGGAACGTCGCGGCTGGACACTCGATTTCATTTTCACGACCCATCATCATCACGACCATGTCGAGGGCAATGAAGCGCTCAAGCGCAAATTTGGCGTTTCCATCATCGGCCCCAAGGCGGAAGAAAGCAAAATCCCCGGCATTGATCGCACCGTGCAGGATGGCAAGACATTCACCTTCGGGCTTTTCACGGTCAAGGTCATTGCAACGCCTGGTCATACTGCGGGCGAAGTCTCCTATTATATCCCTGAAGCCAAAACCGTCTTTACCGGCGACACGTTGTTTGCGCTCGGATGTGGGCGATTGTTTGAGGGAACGGCTGAAACTATGTTCCAGTCATTGCAAAAACTCGTGGCGCTCCCCGGCGACACAGCGGTCTATTGCGGCCATGAATATACCCAAAGCAATGCCCGCTTCGCGCTCACCATCGACCCGGATAATTCGGCGCTGAAAGAACGGGCTGGCGATATTGCGCGACTGCGCGCGGCCGATAAAATGACGTTGCCGACCTCAATCGCGCTGGAAATGGCGACCAATCCGTTTTTGCGCTGGCACGACCGCGCTATCCGCACACGGCTCAATATGGATGCGGCTTCCGATGTGGCCGTCTTCGCAGAAATCCGCAAGCGAAAGGACCTCTTCTAGGATGAATGAGATCACACTGTTTTCCGCCTTCAAGCGCCTCAATCGCGCAGTCCTGCTTGGCCTGTCGATCTGCATGATGCCTCTGGCGATCCTGCCTGCGCAGGCAGAGGATATTTTCGCGGTCGCAAAGCCTAAGGAAACCCCGGCGGAAATCAATAATTTCAAGCTCACGGAAGATTTGCTTTCCCGCATGGAAAAAATCCACACCAAGCTTGAAGACATGCAGCTTTCGCCGACCGCCGAAGAAGGGCAGGACGCGCAGCCGTCTTTTGAATCCATGCTCAAAAGCCTTTCATCAAGACCACAGGTCGTCGAGGTGATAAAGGCCGAAAATATCGAGCCGCGGGATTATCTTCTGGCCTATTTCGCCATGATGAGCGCGCTTGCCGCAGCCGATGCGGAAGAAGAGGACCAGTTGATTGATGAAGTAAAAAACATCAATCCTGAACATGTCGAATTCGGCAAGCAATATGGCGACCGTATTCGCGAACTGATCGGGGAATAAATAAAAACCGGCGAAAATCATTCGCCGGTTTTTTGTTAATTCGGCTGGCGCAACAACCGCAGCGCATTGATCGTCACCAGCACGGTCGCGCCCGTATCGGCCAGAATGGCGGGCCACAGCCCGGTGATTCCCAAAATTGTCGTCACCAGAAAGACCGCCTTCAGCCCCAGTGCGATAGCAATATTCTGATGAATATTGCGCATGGTGCGTTTTGACAGATCGATCATCGCCGCAACATCACCCACACGGCCATGCAGGACGGCGGCATCTGCCGTCTCAAGCGCCACATCGGTGCCGCCGCCCATGGCAATACCGACATCAGCGGCAGCAAGCGCCGGAGCGTCATTGATGCCATCGCCAACCTTGGCGACGATTGCGCCTTGCTTGCGCAAGTCTCCGACAATGCGTTGCTTGTCTTCCGGCAAAAGTTCGGCCTTGACCTCGATACCGATATCCCGGCCCACGGCCTGCGCCGTGCGGCTGTTATCGCCCGTCAGCATCAATGTGCGGATACCGGCATTCTTCAACGTTTGAAGTCCGGCAATCGCATCAAGCCGCGGCTCGTCGCGCATGGCAATGGCACCAGCGATCTTGCCATCGGCCACCAGCACGGAAACCGTCTTGCCTTCATCGTTGCAAGCCGCAATGCGGGTAGCCAGATCGTCAGGAATGGCTGCAATGTCATTTGCCGCCTTGCGCGAACCAAGAAACAGATCATGGCCGTCCACTGTTCCCGACACGCCCTTGCCGCCATGCGCCTTGCCGGTCGAGACGGGGGCAAGCTTGAGATTTTGCGCCTCTGCTGCACCGACGATCGCCAAGGCCAGTGGATGGCTGGACCCGGCATCGAGTGATGCAGCCAGCCGCAACACCTCCTGTTGCGAAAGCGCGCCGTCCAGAACATCCGTCACTTTCGGCTTGCCTTCGGTCAGCGTTCCGGTCTTGTCGAAACAGACAGCGGTGACCTTGCCGATGCTTTCCAGTACCGCACCACCTTTGAGCAAAAGCCCGCGTCGCGCGCCTGCTGAAAGTGATGCCGCAATCGCGGCAGGGGTCGAAATAACCAGCGCGCAAGGGCAGCCGATCAACAGGATCGCAAGTCCCTTGTAAACCCATTCACCCCATGATGCACCCGCGACCAGCGGCGGCAGGATGGCGACCAGCGCCGCCACAACCACCACGCCGGGCGTGTACCAGGTCGAAAAGCGATTGATAAAACGCTCGGTCGGCGCTTTTGCTTCTTGCGCTTCCTCGACCAACCGCACAACCCGTGCAATGGTGTTGTCCTGAGCCTCAGCCGTTACCTTCACGCGCAGCACGCCGTCACCATTGATTGTACCGGCAAAGACCGTGTCGCCAGTGCTCTTTCCCACGGGTGTGCTTTCCCCGGTCACGGGCGCTTCATCGATGGCGCTTTCACCCGATATGATTTCACCATCCGCGGGCATACGGTCACCCGGACGCACGGAAATCACATCGCCGACCGCAAGATCATCGGCAGACACTTCCCGGCTCGCACCATTCGTTTCAAGAAAAGCGTTTTTCGGCACCAGCGTCGTCAGGGACTGGATGCTGGCTCGCGCCTTGCCTGCCGCAACCCCTTCCAGCAATTCACCGACCAGAAACAGAAAAACAACAGCCGCAGCTTCCTCGGTCGCGCCGATGATGACCGCGCCAATAGCGGCCATCGTCATCAGCATTTCAATGGAAAACGGTGTGCCGTTGATCGCGGCCACATAGGCGCGCTTTGCAATCGGCACCAGCCCGATCAGCATGGCGGCGGTAAAGGCCCAGAGCGCGATGGCCGGGAAAATATGCCCTATAATATAAGCCACGATAAGACCGCTGCCGGTGGCGAGCATCATCTGCCCCTTGCCCGTCTGCCACCAGCGGCGGGGTTTTGCTGGCTCAGGCGCTTTGGCTGCCTTTTCGCTATCGCCTTGCGTACTCGCCTTGTAACCCAATGCCGTGACCTTGGCGGCGATTTCATCAGGACGCGCCGAGCCGTCATGATTGACGGTCATAAAACCATTGGTGACGGAAACCGAAACATCCTCGACGCCGGAAAGCCTGCGCACGGCTGTATCGATCTTGGCGGCACAGGATGCGCAATCCATCCCCTCCACGCGAAAGCGAAGACTGTTCTCCGTGGACGTGATTGGCTTTTCCCGAGCCTCTTCATGCTCATGATCGTGACCGCAATGATCATGTTCATGCGTCTCATCATGCTTGTGGTTATGATGGTCGTGCGGATGATCGGTATGAGTCATTATATCGCCCTTACACAGTGCATCTTGAATTATCTGCAACAAGGTCTACATCCTCTAGTGACTAGAGGAGCAAGCGAAAAAATGGCGAACAATGTTGCAATAGGCGAAGCGTCCAAGGCTTGCGGCGTGAAAGTACCGACCATTCGTTATTACGAGCAGATCGGTCTCTTGCCCGCACCGCCACGCACGCAAGGCAATCGGCGTCTTTATGACCAGTCGGATATCCAGCGGCTGTTGTTCATCCGGCATGCCCGCGATCTCGGCTTCGAGGTCGATGCCATTCGCACGCTTCTGGATTTGCAGGATAATCCTGACCAATCCTGCTCTGCCGCCGATTCCATTGCTCGTGCGCGCCTTGCCGATGTGGAACAGCGTATCGCCAGGCTCATATCATTGAAAACGGAATTGCTGCGTATGCTCGATTGCACGGCGCACGGGCGGGTGGATCAGTGCAGGGTTATCGAAATTCTCGGCAACCACGACGAATGCCTGCATGACAGGCATTGATAAACAATCGGCCTTCCCGCTTATTGCACCTTCTCGAAGCGCGAAGCGGAAATCTTGAGTGTGCCGATCTGCGTGCCGATGCGCGCCACCACCGGCGCATAGATGCCCGAATCGCCAAGAGCTGCGAAAGAAACGCTGATACGGCTGCGATTGCTCAGATAATCGATGGATTTCTTGCCCTTCTGATAGCCGGAGACGGGAATGAACCTGGCCGAACAGATTACCGATTCGCCCGTAAAACCTTTGGTCGTGAAGGATTCTGTGCCGTTGAAGGAAAGCTCGATATCGGCGCGGGTCTGCCCGTCAAAGACGCTCAGCGTACGATTGCAGACCGATTGCAGGTCTTTTGCGGGAATCATCAAGGCGCTCAACGGATCGCTGACGTTGAGAAAATCCCGCGCCGCGGTTTCGACCCATGGATCACGCTTTTTGACCGGCGGCTGGTTTTCTGATGAAGCCACATTGCCGTTTGAAAAACGGATACTGGTCCGCTTGTTCTTGCGCCCGTGTTTATAGGCAAGGTCAAAACTGTCGGGTACGACATTGCCCTTCACGTTCCGGCCAGACACACGCACCGTGCCATCGGTATCGTCAAAAATACGTGCCAGCCCGGAGGTCACAAACCGCCCGTTCAAATCATATCGCGCGCCGCTGACACTGGTTTCCATGGTCGAACGGGCAATCGACAAGCCAAACATGGAAATATCATATTCGGTACGGTAGAGATCGTCGGCCTTGGCCACCCCTGCGGCCAGCATCGCTCCCGACAAAATGGACGTGATATACAGGGACCGTTTCAAGACAGCCTTTAACGAATACAAGCGTTCGAGCATGCCGGATGTTCCTTGCGCTTGGCGGGCTGGAATATCCAGCCCATAGTTACAACCAATATCGAGCGACCAAATTTGCGTATGATTCCTTGATACTATATCTGTGCAGCAGGCAAAACCGGCGAAGTTATGATCGGCGCAATTGTCAAACCCCTGCAAATGCGCGCTATTGCGGCTTTGCAAACGAATCTGTCTTGACTGCAAGCGCTGCTGTCACTATAGAAACGCGACTTTCCCGATAGGCCGCCTGTCCGAGATCGCGCGCCAGCAGCAGTTTTATGCGTTGAGTGCAGTGAGTTCGGACATAGAGGTCAGGGCCTGAAAACGAAATTGAAGGTGAGACCAAAATGTCCCGCGCTTGTGAATTGACCGGCAAGTCGGTCCAGTACGGCAATAATGTCAGCCACGCGAACAACAAGACGCGTCGCCGCTTTCTGCCGAACCTCTGCAATGTTACGCTGATCTCCGAAGCTCTCGGCCAGAGCTATCGTCTGCGTGTTTCCGCCAACGCCCTGCGTTCGGTCGAGCATCGCGGCGGTCTGGATGCGTTCCTCGCCAAGTCGGACGACAAGGAACTCTCGCAGCGCGCCCGTCTTCTGAAGCGTCAGATCGCCAAGAAGCAGGCTGAAGCTGCCGCATAAGCAGCCGACCTTATAGATTTGACAAAAAAGGTCGGCATATGTCCGGCCTTTTTTGCTGGTTCCATAACCCAGGATAAAAAAATGTCTCCTATGACGCCTGCCCCTTCCCGGCCCCTCTCCCAGCTTGTTCCGGCTGTTCTTGCCATGTGCACGGCTGTCGCGGCCTCCAATATTCTGGTGCAATATCCATTCGAGCATTTCGGCCTCGGGGAATTGCTGACTTATGGCGCTTTCACTTATCCCGTCGCCTTTCTCGTCAACGACCTCACCAACCGCCGCTTCGGGCCGCAGGCTGCACGAAAAGTCGTCTATGCCGGCTTTATCCTCGGCGTGATCATGTCGATCTGGCTGGCAACGCCGCGCATTGCCATTGCCTCGGGCAGCGCGTTTCTTATCGCGCAATTGATGGATATCAGCGTCTTTAACAGGTTGCGCCGCAAGACATGGTGGAAAGCCCCGTTTGCGGCGGCCATGTTCGGCTCCGTCATCGATACGGTGCTGTTCTTTTCGATTGCTTTCGCCGCGCAATTCGCGTGGATCGATCATCTCACCGCAATGCCCGACTCATCGCTGACCGCGCCTGCGGCCTTCCTGGGGCTTGGCATGCCACTCTGGTCATAGCTAGCCATGGGCGACTTTTTCGTCAAAGTCGTGATGGGAACGCTGATGCTCATCCCCTATGGCGCTATTCTGGCCATTTTTGCGCCAGCGCTTTATGCGCCGGATCGCAAGTCCTCCCATTGAGCGAAAAGATTACCGTCCCCCGGCGCGGCGTCTGCCGCGCCCGGAGGCTGCCCCGCTTTGTTCTTCAAACAGCGAGGCCAGTTGTTCGGTAATGGCACCGGCCAATTCCTCGGCATCGACGATGGTCACGGCGCGCTGATAATAGCGCGTCACGTCATGACCGATACCAATGGCGATCAGCTCGACCGGCGAACGCGTCTCGATCTCCTCGATCACCGCCCGCAAATGCCGCTCCAGATAATTGCCCGGATTGACCGACAATGTGGAATCATCCACCGGCGCGCCATCGGAAATCATCATGAGAATCTTGCGCTGCTCAGGCCGACCCAGCAGGCGCTGATGCGCCCAGATCAGCGCCTCGCCGTCGATATTCTCTTTCAGCAAACCTTCGCGCATCATCAGGCCGAGATTGCGCCTTGCTCGCCGCCATGGCGCGTCAGCGCTTTTATAGACGATATGGCGCAAATCATTGAGCCGCCCCGGATTACCAGGTTTTCCGCGACCGAGCCACGCCTCGCGTGACTGCCCCCCTTCCACGCTTTAGTGGTAAAGCCCAGAATTTCCACCTTCACGCCGCAGCGTTCCAGCGTACGCGCCAGAATATCGGCGCATGTCGCCGCAACCGTGATCGGCCGACCGCGCATGGAGCCGGAATTATCCAGAACCAATGTTACCACCGTATCGCGGAAATCGGTGTCGCGTTCCATCTTGTAGGACAGCGGCTGGGTCGGGTCGGTCACGATGCGCATCAGGCGCGCCGTATCGAGATAGCCTTCTTCCAGATCGAAATCCCACGAGCGGTTCTGCTGTGCCATCAGGCGGCGCTGAAGCCGGTTGGCAAGCCGTCCGACCACGCCTTGCAGATTGGCAAGCTGCTTGTCGAGAAAGCTGCGCAGGCGGTCGAGCTCCGCCTCGTCGCAAAGATCGGTCGCCTCGACCTCCTCGTCGAATTCGCGCGTGAAAACCTTGTAATCGACCTGCTCGGCGAAATTGGCGAAAGGCTGGTTCGGACGCCGCGTATCGCCCGGCGTTTCCGCGTCGATATCCTCGCTGTCGTCCATGTCATCCGCGGAGGCGTCAGCGGCTTCCATCTCGCCCTGCTCGCCATCGTCGCTGGAATCATCCGTCTCGTCGCTTTCAGCGGAATCGGAGCCTTCCTGACTGTCATCTCCCCCCTCTTCGTTTTCATCCGAATCGGGCGTCTGTTCCTCGTTCTGGTCCTGCTCGTCGCTTTGCTCTTCCTGCGACAGCTCCTCGGCCATATCCATGGATGCGAGCATGTCGCGCACCGTGCGGGCGAAAGCCTGCTGGTCCCCGAGATTATCACCAAGGCGGTTCAGATCCGCGCCTGCCTTTTCCTCGATCCAGCCACGCCACAGATCAAGCACCGAGCCTGCCTCTGTCGGCGCCTTGCGTCCGGTCAGTTTTTCACGCAGGAGAAGCGAGACGGCCTCTTCAAGAGGGGCTTCGTCTTTTTCCGTCACTTCGGCAAGGTTTGAGCGGGCATATTTATCGGCCAGCATGGTGGCAAGATTATCCGCGACACCGCTCATCGCGCGCGCGCCGATGGCTTCGACACGCGCCTGCTCGACGGCATCATAGATCGCACGCGCCTGCTTGCCTTCAGGCGCAAGCGAGGCATGAATGCGCGGATTGTGCTCGGCCTGACGCAGGGCCATCGAATCGCTCAAGCCCCGCGTGAGCGCGATATCATGCGCTGTCGGACGTTTGGGGAGATCGGGAAGCCGGGCGCGATTGCCGGTCAGCGCCGGGCTATCATTGCTGAAAGCGACCTCCAGCTCATTTTCGCCCGAAATCGCCCGCATGCAGGCCGTCAGCGCGCGCTTGAACGGCTCGGAATCCACCGGTCCGCTTTTGCGCTCGCGCGAATTATCGCCCATTCCTGACATCTGGCCCGACATATGCTCAATCCCGCATTCACATGAAACTGCGCCGACCGTCCGGCGGCAGACGACATTGCGTCTTATGACAAAACGATATTGGCCGCCGATTCCGGCAGTTCCTCGCCAAAGGCACGCTGGTAGAATTCGGCCACGGTTGCCCGTTCCAGCTCGTCGCATTTGTTGAGGAAGGTCAGGCGGAAGGCAAAGCCGACATCATTGCCGAAGATCGCGGCATTCTCGGCCCAGGTGATCACGGTGCGCGGGCTCATGACGGTTGAAAGATCGCCATTGATGAAAGCCTGACGCGTGAGGTCGGCCACGCGCACCATCTTGTCGACAATAACGCGGCCTGCCGTATTCTGATAATGCTTGGCTTTGGCGAGAACGATGTTCACTTCATTGTCATGCGGCAGATAGTTGAGCGTGGTGACGATCGACCAGCGGTCCATCTGCGCCTGATTGATCTGCTGCGTGCCGTGATAAAGTCCGGTCGTGTCGCCCAGACCCACCGTATTGGCGGTGGCAAACAGGCGGAAAGCCGGATGCGGGTGAATAACGCGGCTCTGATCGAGAAGCGTCAGGCGGCCGGAGGTTTCCAGAACGCGCTGGATCACGAACATCACATCGGGACGACCGGCATCATATTCATCGAACACCAAGGCGACATTGTGCTGATAGGCCCATGGCAGGATGCCGTCCTTGAATTCGGTGATTTGCATGCCGTCCTTGCCTGCTGTCGCATCCT
>JAATGD010000133.1 GCA_015654965.1 Hyphomicrobiales bacterium | reverse complement strand
GGAAGGCCGCAAGGCCCATCGCGCCGAGAAACAGCGCGATGGGAATGAGGATGAGAAGCCCGCTCATTTATGCGCTTCTTTCATGATGGCGGCGGGCGTGGCTCTGAATTGAACCTGCTCCTGTTTCTGTTTGCCTGCTTTCAGGCGCAGCGCGTTGCTGACCACGATAATGGACGACAGCGACATGGAAAGCGCGGCCACCAGCGGCGTCACATAGCCGAACACGGCAATCGGCACGGCGATGATATTATAGCCGATGGACAGCGCGAAATTCTGCCGGATGAGTTTCTCCGCTTCTTTGGAGACGGCAAGGGCCAGCGGCACGGCGGAAAGGCTTGCGCGCAGGAAGACGAAATCGGCGGCATTGCGCCCGATATCGGCAGCCGTGGCCGGCGCCATGGAGACATAGGCCGCGACAAGGGCCGGTGCATCGTTCAACCCGTCCCCGACCATCAGCACCTTGCGGCCCTCCTGCCCAAGTGATTGCACCAGTTGCGACTTGTCGGCAGGCAGCACTTCGCTGCGATAATCCGCAACCCCGAGATAACCTGCCAGTTTTTGCACCGCAGGCTTCTTGTCGCCGGAAATAATGCCAAGCTTGAGGCCGTCTTTTTTCAGACTGCCAATGGCTGCGGCAGCATCCTCACGCGGGCTATCCTCGAAACGGAAGGTTTCAATAGATTTGCCGTTGATGGAAAGCACTGTTTCAGGACCTTCGGTAGCAGACGCTGTGGCGGCATGATCCGCCCAGTCGCGCTTGCCAAGCCGGTAGACCTTGCCGTCCAGTTCGGCTTCGATGCCTGCGCCCGGCACTTCCTCGATGCGGGTGAAGGCGGTCATCGGCTTGGTGCCGGAAAACAGCGCCAGTGCGCGTGAGAGCGGATGACGCGAATAAAGCGAGAGTTCGGCGGCGATTTCCAGATGATGCGGATCGATATTTTCAACATTGATCAGCCGCGGCTGGCCGAGCGTCAGCGTGCCGGTCTTGTCGAAAATGGCGGTGTCGATTTGTGCCATGCGTTCCATGGCCGAGCCGTCCTTGATCATGATGCCGTTTTCAAACAGCCGCCTTGCCGCGACCACCTGCACGATGGGTACGGCGAGTGCGAGCGCGCAGGGGCAGGTGATGATCAGCGTGCAGATCGCGATATAGATCGAACGGTACCAGTCGCCGCCGGTATAAAGCATCCAGCCGACAAAGGCCGCAAAGGCGATGCTATGGACCATTGGCACATAGAGTTCGGACGCACGGTCGGCGATGCGCTGATAATAGGCGCGCCCGCTTTCCGCCACATCCATGAGCCGCACCATTTCGGCCAGAAAGGAATCTTTTGCTTCCGCCACAGCCCGGATGACGAGCGGCGTCGAAAGATTGAGCGTTCCGGCGCGGATATCCGAACCGGGACCGACCGGCACCGCATCGCTTTCGCCTGACGCAATGGCACAGTCGAGTTCCGAGCGGCCTTCCTCGACCTTCGCATCGACCGGCACACGCTCGCCTGCTGCGAGAATAATGCGCATGCCGGGGCGGATTTCATTGACCGGCACATAATTGCGCTCGTCGTTTTCGCCAATCACCACGGCACCACGCGGACTTAATTGCGCCAGCCCCCGCACGGCGGAACGGGCGCGGGCGCGCATCAGGTAATCGAGTGTCCGCCCGATCAGAAGGAAAAAGAGAAGCGACACGGAAGCGTCGAAATAGGCGTGCTGGCCATGATGCAGGGTTTCATAGACGCTCATGGCGAAAGCAAGTGAAATCGCCAGCGCAATCGGCACGTCCATATTGACGCGGTTGCTGCGCAAGGCCTTCCATGCCGAAACATAAAAGATGCGGCCCGAAAAAATGAGAGTAGGCAGCGCGATCAGGCCGGAAATCCAGTGGAACATGTCGCGTGTCGCGGCATCCGCCCCCGACCAGACGGCGACCGAAAGCAGCATGACATTGCTCGATGCGAAGGCGGCCACCCCGAGCGCGATCAACAGGCGCTGGAAGACCGGGTCCTTGTCCTGCACGGCATCAAAGATATGCGCTTCATAGCCGAGCCTGCGCAGGGGATCGATGACATCGGGCGGAACCGCGCCATCCTTCCAGCGCACGCTCACGCGGCGTGCGGTGAGGTTTACGCGCACATAGCTGACGCCTGCGATCTTGCCAAGCGCATCTTCGATGGTCTTGATGCAAAGCCCGCAATGAACGGCAGGCACGGAAAGATCAAGCTGGCGCAGTCCGTCCCCGAGACTACGGCTTGCAAGCAGCATTTCGTCCGGCGAAACAGTGCCAAGCACGGTTGCGATTTGTGCATTTTCAACGCAACAACTCACAGCATCCTCCCGTCCTTGATCAGAACGCGGATGATATGGCGATAGGGATCGTCAAGACCTGCATCCGCATTTACTTCCATGATCCATGCGCCATCGGCAAGTTCAACGGGCGTGCTGAGCGACCCGCCTGCGCCACGTGTGAAGGTGGCCTTGGTGTCCTGCACGTCCCCGACCGGACGCTTGAACTCGACCGTGCCGCCGGTCAAGAAAATGGCCTTGCCGTCGCGGTCGGCAATCACAAATTCGAGAACGCCGTTTTCGTAAGCCGCGCGCGATTGCCACATCAATGCGGCCTGTTCCTTGCCGGTTTCGGCCTTCTCATTAAATTCCTGACTGGCCACATAGGAATTGGCGACCACAAGCCCGCTCCAGCTGTGAATGGCCTTATAGGCCATGGTGACATTGACGGCGATGATGATGCCGAAAAAGGCGAGCATGATGCCCAGCATGTGCCAGCCGGTGAATGTGCCTGAGGTCTTGGATCTGGCTGACATCATCTCTTCTCCGGGGCCATGAAACTGGCCTTGTAGCGTGCGTGTTCGGCGCCATCCGCGTCGCGCACGTCGATCTCGAAATCCTGGCGCGGTTCGATGATCGCGCTATGGGGCATGGTGACAAAGACGCGCAATGTGGTCAACCGGTCCGGCTCGACCGGCACGTTGTGATTGCCGTCCATATCCTCGACATGATCCTGCACGGTGATTTTTGCGCCGGGCAGGCCCTCGATGGACAGACGGAAGGTGCGTGGTTCGGGGATCATGTTCAACAGCTTGACCGTATAGCCGTTGCGGATGGAACCATCCGACAGCAGCACATATTGCGGCGTGCGGTCGTGGAGCACATTGATGCCGATACGCTGGCGCGTCGAGAGAGAGATGACGAGCGTCAGCCCGATCAGCGCCCAGACGATGAGATAGAACAGGCTGCGCGGGCGCAAAACCTTCTTCCACGACAGGTTTTGCACCTTGTCGGAAAATGTATTGGGCGCGTCATAGACGCGTGCGGGGTTGATCGCTGCGGTGCCATTATTGGTGGCGAGCGCCATATTGGTGTTATAATCGGCGAGTGTCGCATAGGAGATAAGCCCGAGCGGCTTGCCGACCTTGTCCATGACGCTATCGCACGCATCGATACACAAAGCGCAGGTGATGCATTCCATCTGTTGCCCATCGCGAATATCGATGCCCATCGGGCAGGCGGCGACACAGGCATTGCAATCCACGCAATCCCCGACTGTTTCCCCCAGAGCCGCCGTCTTCTTGGCATGGCGCGAGCGCGGCTCGCCGCGCCAGTCATTATAGGTGACGGTCAGCGAGTTTTCGTCGAGCATTGCCGCCTGAATGCGCGGCCACGGGCACATATAGGTGCAGACCTGTTCGCGCATCAGCCCGCCCAGCGTATAGGTGGTGGCGGTGAGGATGGCGACGGTCATATAGGCGACGGGTGCAGCATGCCCGGTCACGAAATCCATGAAAAGCGTCGGCGCATCGGCAAAATAGAAAATCCATGCGCCCCCCGTCAGCACGCCGATCACGAGCCAGATGGCGTGTTTAGTCACGCGCTTCCAGATCTTGTCGAAAGTATATGGCGCTTTGTCGAGCTTCATGCGGGCATTGCGGTCGCCTTCGATGGCGCGTTCGACAACGAGATAAAGATCGACCCAGACGGTTTGCGGGCAGGTATAGCCGCACCATGCACGGCCTGCGACGGAGGTGGCGAGAAACAGTCCCAGACCCGCCATGATGAGAAGACCCGCAACGTAATAAAATTCCTGCGGCCAGATTTCGATGAAGAAGAAATAGAAACGGCGATTGGCAAGGTCGATCAGCACGGCCTGATCGAGCGCATAAGGCCCGCGATCCCAGCGCAGCAGTGGCGTCAGATAATAAATGCCCAGCGTGATGAGCATGACGAGCCATTTGAAGCGCCGGAAACTGCCCTGCACGCGCTTCGGAAACACTTTTACCCGTGCCGCATAAAGCGATTGCCGGGTCTTGGGGGAATTTACCGCCTGAACGTCAATGCGTTCGACACTGTCTGACATTTTTAGCTCCTCGGCCCTGCATCTCATGCATGGCCTGATGGGTCGCCGGTCGGCCGTGACCGGCTGCCGTAATCCCCGGCCCTGTTGGGGGCCGGGGCAATATTTATTCGCCGCCGCCCAGCGAGTGGACGAAGATGGCAAGCTGCTTGACGGTCGCATCCCCCAGACGCGTTTCCCATGCGGGCATCACGCCATGTTTTGGATGCGACACCTGACGCGCAATGGCGTCTTCGCCAGAACCGTAGAACCAGATCGCATCGGTGAGGTTGGGCGCGCCGAACTCACGCAGGCCCTTGGCATCCTCGCCATGGCAGACGGCGCAGTTTTCAGAAAAGACCTGCTTGCCTGCGCCAACGAGCGACGCATCATGCGGGGTGCCGGAAAGGCTGACCACGAAGGCTGCCACTTCACGCACCTGTTGCGGTTCCAGAACATCGGCAAAGGCCGGCATTTCGGAAACGCGGGTTTCCGCATCATTGGTCGAGCGCACGCCATGGCGGATCGTCGTCAGGATATCGTCGACCGAGCCGCCCCACAGCCAGTCATCGTCATTGAGGTTCGGATAGCCGGGTGCGCCTTGCGCGCCCGCGCCATGGCACTGCACGCAATTGACGCGGAATGCTGCTGCACCGCCCGCAACGGCAAACTGGCGCAGGTTTTCGTCCGCCAATATCGCGTGCACGTCCTTCTCGTTGATCTGGGCGATGATGCCCTGACGCTCGGAAGCGATCTGCTGGCTTTCAGCCCAGAAGTCGTCGCGGCTCGACCAGCCGAGAAGGCCGGAAGTGGGTCCCGAAATCAGCGGCCATGCCGGAAAGGCGATGGTGTAGCCAATGGCAAACACGATGGTTGCGTAAAAAGTCCACAGCCACCAGCGCGGCATGGGATTGTCGAGTTCCTTGATACCGTCCCATTCGTGACCGGTGGTCGCAACGCCACTGACCTCATCAATCTGTTTCTCAGTCATTTGCGTCATCCTTGAATGGAATATTCTTCACTTCGTCGGCGATCTTCTTGCTGCCGGGGCGGAAGACGAAAAACACCACGAAGATGAACAAGAGCGTCATGCCGAGCAGGCCCCAGCTATCTGCGAAATGACGCATGGCGTTATAATCCATGAAAGCCTCCTATCGCGCCTTGGGGGACTGGTCGTAGGTCGAGAAATCGACCAGGGTTCCGAGCATCTGGAGATAGGCGACGAGCGCATCCATCTCCGAAACAACCTGCGGATTGCCGTCGAAATTGCCGAACTTGGCCTTGGGATAACGTGCTTCGACGCCGGACGTGTCGGCATCGGGGGTGGCCTGTGCCTTCAGATCGGCAAG
>JAATGD010000289.1 GCA_015654965.1 Hyphomicrobiales bacterium | reverse complement strand
GTGGTCCTGATCGCGTTGTCGGTCGCCAACCGCCATGCGACGATGCTGACGATCGACCCGTTCAATCCCGGCAATCCCGCGCTTTCCTATAGCGCGCCGCTGTTCATCTGGATGTTCGGCACGCTTCTTGCGGGCGTGATCATCGGCTCAGCCGTCACATGGCTCACGCAAGGAAAACACCGGCGCAAGGCCCGCCACAGCCAGAAGGAAGCCGCGCAATTGCTTGAGCGCGCGGAGCTCGCTGAAAAACGCAACCTGCCGGGGACTATATCCACGCCCTGATTGTCTTTTTTCCTTTTGTTTCGGCATCAATTGGCCTACCTACAGCGCAAAAGCATGAGCGGAGTCACGGGTGAAAGCGCCAAAGGGAAAAGGCAGAAAGCCAGCAAGCGGAAAGCAGGAGCGCGGATTTTCGCGCCCCAAGCAGGATGGCCCACGTCAAGACACGGCCCGTCAGGATGGGCCACGCCCTGACAGCAAGGTGTCCTTCGTCAAGCCGCGTCCGCAATTTGCCAAAGCCACCCCGAAAATAGCCGAAGAAAAGCCGTCGGCACCGCAGCGCGACATAAAACCCTATTCCGGCGCGCGTCCCAGCGAAAGACTGCCACTGATCCTTGAAACCGAGCCATCGGCCGATTATGCGCTGATCGACAGCGGCAACGGGCTGAAACTCGAACAATACGGTCCCTATCGCATCATCCGCCCGGAAGGACAGGCGATCTGGCTGCCACGCCTTGCGCAATCCGAATGGGACAAGGCCGATGCGGTCTTTACCGGCAATACGGATGAGGAAGGCATGGGGCGCTGGGCCTTCCCCAAACTGCCGCTGGGCGAAACATGGCCGATGAGCCATGACGGCATCTCATTTCATGGCCGTTTCACCTCGTTTCGCCATGTCGGCGTGTTTCCAGAACAGGCCGCGCACTGGTCCTATATGGATGCGCTCATCCGCAAAAATGCCAAGGCAGGGCGTTCGGTCAAGGTGCTCAACCTGTTCGGCTATACCGGACTTGCGTCCCTTGTAGCGGCGCGTGCGGGCGCGGAAGTCACCCATGTCGATGCGTCGAAAAAAGCCATTTTATGGGCGCGTGAAAATCAGGAAATGGCGGGTTTGTCGGACAAGCCCGTCCGCTGGATCTGCGAGGATGCCATGAAGTTCGTCGCCCGCGAGGAGCGACGCGGCAGCTTTTACGATATCATCCTTCTGGACCCGCCAGCCTATGGGCGCGGCCCCAGCGGTGAAGTCTGGCAATTGTTCGAGCATCTGCCGGCCATGGTCGATACATGCCGCAATATCCTCACGCCAAAGCCGCTGGCGGTGATCCTTACCGCCTATTCGATCCGTGCTTCGTTCTTTGCCATTCATGAACTCATGCGCGAGCGTTTTACGGGGCTTGGCGGCAGGGTCGAATCGGGCGAACTCATTTTGCGCGAGCGCGAATATAATGGCGAAAGCGGACGCGCCCTTTCCACATCCATGTTCAGCCGCTGGGTAGCACAATGAGCCGAAACGACGATTTTTCAAAAGTGGGACAAGTCAAGGAAGTAACCAGCCTCGCCAATCCGATCGTCAAGGATCTGCGTTCGCTGGCGCTGAAAAAATTCCGCGACCAGCAGGGCGTGTTTCTGGCTGAAGGGCTGAAACTGGTCATCGATGCGCTGGAGCAGGACTGGCGCATCAAGACGCTTGTGTTCGCCAAATCCGGCAAAGGCAATAAAAGCGTGGAACAGGTCGCGGCACGCGCCTTCGCCAAGGGCGGACTGGTGCTCGAAGTCACCGAAAAGGTCATTTCCGCCATCACACGGCGCGACAATCCGCAAATGGTGGTCGGCGTTTTCGAGCAGCAATACCAGAAGCTCGCCAGCCTCGCGCCCAAAGACAATGACGTCTATATCGCGCTCGACCGCGTGCGCGATCCGGGCAATCTTGGCACTGTCATCCGCACCGCGGACGCGGTCGGCGCCAAGGGCGTGATCCTGATCGGCGACACCACCGATCCTTTTTCGCTTGAAACCGTGCGCGCCACCATGGGCTCGGTCTTTTCCGTGCCGCTCTACAAGGTGACGGAGGCCGAGTTTCTCAACTGGCGCAAGGGTTTTTCCGGCCTCGTGGTCGGCACGCATCTGAAAGGTTCGGTGGATTACCGCACTATTGCCTATGCCAAAAAGCCGGTCGTGCTCCTGATGGGCAATGAGCAGCAGGGCCTGCCCGAAAGTCTTGCGCAAACCTGCGACAGGCTTGCGCGTATTCCGCAGGCGGGACGCGCCGATTCGCTCAATCTGGCGATTGCCACCGGCGTCATGCTCTATGAAATCCGCCGCGAGGCGCTTGCACTTGATGAAAGATAAATCATGAAGCGTCACGCGGTCCTGTCCTCGCTTCTGGTGGTGGTGTTTGCGGTGCTGATCGACCAGATCGTCAAATATCGGGTCGAGACAGGCATGGATTACGCGCAGCAGATCGACCTGCTGCCATTCCTGGCGCTGTTTCGCACCCATAATGAAGGCATCGCCTTTTCCATGCTCGCCGGGCTGCACGACTGGGGGCTGATTGCGATCACGCTCATCGTCATCGGCTTCGTACTCTATCTGTGGTGGACCAATGCGCCCGACCGCATCTTTGCGCGCTACGGCTTTGCACTGGTGATCGGCGGGGCAATCGGCAATCTCATCGACCGGGCGATGCATGGCTATGTGGTGGATTATATTCTTTTCCACCTGCCGACATGGTCATTTGCGGTCTTCAATCTGGCCGACACGTTCATCACCATCGGCGCGGGCCTGATCATTGTCGAAGAATTTTTGGGCTGGCGACGCGACAGACACGCCAAGAATTAAGTGACTTCTCCACAGAGCGCTTGATCAAGCCCGACCTTTCGCATAACCTGCCTTCAGAAATTTAAAAGATTTTTTAAGGGGATAGCGACACCCACCCGAAATGACACATTGGTGACATGCTTCTGTCATGCTCACGTAGCACAAAATCTTTAATACACGGGCAAGGGCGTGGTTAAAATCCGCGTCGTCAGTGCATGAAGGAGAGAGCGGATTGCCCTGTGTTTTTAAACACAAGCCCGTTCAGCAATGCGTGACTAGACAAATCAGGAGCGAATCATCATGACAGTACTGCTTGGAATGGGCCAGCAAATCATCGATGATACGGTCATGTCAGGCATAGAAACACCACAGGCTTTGTTCGGTTCCACCAGCGGCGCCATCGTTCTCGGACGCATCGGCGCGCTGGAAGTCCGGCTTGCAAATTCGCGCGAGGCCATCGAGGCGGCACAGGATTTGCGTTTCCGCGTGTTTTTTGAGGAAATGGGTGCGCGCAAGGAAACGATTGAGGCGGTGGAAACGCGCGATGCCGACCGTTTTGACGCGATCTGCGATCATCTTCTCGTCTATGATACCGCTTTGCCGGTACCCGAGCACCAGCAGATCGTCGGCACCTATCGCCTGATGCGCAGCGAACAGGCCGAAAAGGCGCATGGCTTTTACTCAGCCGACGAATATGACGTGCAGCGTCTGGCGCTGTCGCGTCCGAACCTGCGCCTTCTCGAACTGGGCCGTTCCTGCGTGAAGGCGGAATATCGCTCCAAGCGCACGGTCGAACTGTTGTGGCAGGGCGCATGGGCCTATTGCCGCCGCCATTCGATTGACGTGATGTTCGGTTGCGCCTCGTTTCATGGCGCGGTTCCGGCCGCCCACGCGCTCGGCCTGTCGTTCCTGCATCAGAATTGCCGCGCAACGCCAGACTGGGACGTGCGCGCTTTGCCGCATCGCTATCAGCCGATGGACCTGATGCCAAAAGAAGCGATCAACACCAGAGTTGCGCTGTTTTCCATGCCGCCACTGGTCAAGGGCTATCTGCGCCTTGGCGCTATGATCGGCGATGGCGCGGTGATCGATGAAGCCTTTGGCACCACGGATGTCTTCATCATCCTGCCGATCGAGCGCATTTCCAGCCGTTACATTACCTATTATGGGGCAGAGGCGAACCGCTTCGTATAGGTCTGTGTATATTTCGGTTCTGACGGCCCGGTGCTATACCGGGCCAACCAATCCCTTCAATTTATAGATCAGCTCCAGCGCTTCGCGTGGCGTCAGCTCATCCGGGCTGATCTGGGCAACCGCCTTTGCAAGCGCATTGTCGGGAGCTGCGGCCTGCGCTTTCGGCTGCTCCTGTTTGAGCACGACCGAGAACAATGGCAGATCGTCGATCAGCTTGTCGGCCTTGCCCGAGGTTTCGCCTGCTTCAAGCTGATGCAGCACATCACGCGCTCGATTGACCACCGCTTCGGGAAGGCCGGCAAGACGCGCCACCTGCACGCCATAGGAGCGGTCTGCCGCCCCCTTTGCCACTTCGTGCAGGAAGACGACATCATTGTCCCATTCCTTGACCAGCATGGTGACATTGGAAAGCCGCTCCAGCTTTTCGGAAAGCGCTGTCATTTCATGGAAATGGGTGGCGAACAGCGCCCGGCAGCGGTTTTTCTCATGCAGATATTCGACCGCAGCCCATGCAATCGACAGCCCGTCAAAGGTTGCCGTGCCGCGCCCGAT
This sequence comes from Hyphomicrobiales bacterium, assembly GCA_015654965.1. Classification (GTDB taxonomy): domain Bacteria; phylum Pseudomonadota; class Alphaproteobacteria; order Rhizobiales; family Rhizobiaceae; genus Brucella. The sequence continues at coordinate 3,355 of JAATGD010000289.1, read as the reverse complement.
CTCATCGAGAATAACCAGCGAGTGCTCGCCCGCCTGATTGAGAATGGCGGCGGTTTCCACCATTTCGACCATGAAGGTCGAGCGGCCCCGCGCCAGATCGTCGGACGCGCCGACCCGACTGAACAGCCGGTCCACCACGCCGATATGCGCGGAACCGGCAGGCACGAAGGACCCCATTTGCGCGAGGATGGCAATCAATGCATTCTGTCGCAGGAAGGTCGATTTACCGCCCATATTGGGACCGGTCAGCAACCAGATCGCGCCATTTGCGCCGACTTCCACAGGCGAGAGATCGCAATCATTGGCGACAAAGGGATTGGCAGCCTGACGGCGCAGCGCCTGTTCGACCACCGGATGACGACCGGCCACAATGTTGAACGACAGGCTGTCATCGACCATCGGACGGCAATAGCCCTGCTCTTCCGCCAGCACCGCCAATGCGGCTGATACGTCGAAAGTGGCCAATGCGGCCGAGGCTGCACGAATAGGATCGGCGTGGTGAACTGCTTCCGCCGTCAGTTCCTCGAAAATCGCAAGCTCGATAGACAAGGCCCGGTCGGCGGCATTGGCGATCTTGCTTTCGAGTTCGGCGAGTTCCGTCGTCGTAAAACGCATGGCATTGGCCATGGTCTGGCGATGGATGAAGCGGCCCTTGGCCTCATCCGTATCGGTCATAGCGCCTGAATTATTGGCCGTCACTTCAATGAAATAGCCAAGCACATTGTTATGCTTGATTTTGAGCGATTTGATGCCGGTTTCATCGATATAGCTTGATTGCAGGCCCGCAATCACGCGGCGCGACTGGTCACGCAATGCGCGCATTTCATCGAGTTCGCCATTGTAGCCCGCGCGCACAAAACCGCCGTCGCGTTTTAAAAGCGGCAACTCGTCCGCCAAAGCCCGGTCGAGATGCGCGGCAAAGATGGCGGGCATGGCTGCCAAGGCATCGCGCGCCTCGGCCAGTTCATCGGGCATGAAAGCCCCGTCCAGCAGGGAAACCACGGTGCCTGCCGCCTCGAACCCGCGTGCCAAAGCGCCAAGATCACGCGGACCGCCGCGCCCGACCGCAAGGCGCGAGAGCGCGCGCGGCATATCGGGCACGCCCTTGAGTTCGAGTTGCAGGCCCGCGCAGGTGGATGGCTCGCTCAAAAGCCACGACACCGAATCAAGGCGCAATGCGATTGCTTTGGGGTCGGTCAGCGGCGCGGTCAGCCGTTCGGCCAGAAGCCGCGCTCCACCGCCCGTCACCGTGCGGTCGACGGCTTTCAACAGGCTGCCATCGCGATTGCCCGACATGGTGCGCACCAGTTCAAGACTTGCGCGGGTGGCGGGATCGATGAAAATCGTGCCACCTTCATGCTCGCGCTCGGGTCTATCCAAAGGCGGGCGCTCGGAAATCTGCGTCTTCTCAATATAGGCGATTGCGCCGGAAATAGCGGAGAGTTCAGTGCGGCTGAACGAGCCGAACCCATCAAGCGTCGCAACATCATAATAGCGCTGGATGCGGGCCTGCGCCGCCGCACTGTCAAAAAGCGTTGCCGGTTGCGGCGAAACGGCCTTGCCGACAAGATCGAAAACGGGGCGCAATTCCTCGTCATAAAAGGCGGTGTCAGCCACCACCAGCTCACGCGGATCGACGCGCATGATATCGGCAAAGAGCCGCTCGGTCGTCGTCTCCGCAACGCGGAATGTGCCGGTGGAAATATCGATCCACGCCAACGCCAAGGCGCTATCGCCCTTGGTGCGCCCCAGCGCCATCAGGAAATTCGATTGTGCGGGATCGAGCAGCTTTTCTTCCGTCAGCGTCCCCGGCGTCACAAGGCGGATCACGTCACGGCGCACCACGGATTTGGCGCCACGCTTCCTGGCTTCCGCCGGGTCTTCCACCTGCTCGCAGACGGCGACGCGAAAACCCTTGGAAATCAGCTTTTGCAGATAATCGTCGGACGCATGCACCGGCACACCGCACATGGGAATGTCTTCGCCCAGATGTTTGCCGCGCTTGGTCAACGTGATGCCGAGCGCATGCGAGGCCTCGACCGCATCGTCGAAAAACAGCTCGTAAAAGTCGCCCATGCGATAAAACAGCAGCGAATCGACATTCGCCGCCTTGATCTCGATATATTGCTCCATCATGGGCGTGAGGCGGACAGCCGTTTCCTGCGCGGTGTTTTGTCCCGCGTCCAACTGTTTTTCGTCAACCGTCGCTTCCATGCCAAACCTTCATTTATTGCGATTTAAATCCATTTAAAGACAGATTACTGTTTCCAGCCTGCCGTTTGGATCAAATGTCTTTCCAAAATGCGCTGTTTACACTCTCAAGCGCTGGCGCTATCGAATGCGACCCCCGTATAAGATTCCCGGAGAGAACATGACAGTCTCACAGCCTAAGGGCAACAATTCAGAACGTGCACCCACAGCCAGTGAGAAGGAAGCGCTCGACTTTCACGCGCAGGGCCGTCCGGGCAAGCTGGAAATCACTCCCACCAAGCCCATGACCACCCAGCGCGACCTGTCGCTCGCCTATTCGCCCGGCGTTGCGGTTCCGGTCAAGGCCATCGCCGAAGACGCCAATCTCGCCTATGATTATACGGCCAAAGGCAATCTGGTCGCCGTAATTTCCAATGGTACCGCGATTCTTGGCCTTGGCAATCTGGGCGCGCTCGCCTCCAAGCCCGTGATGGAAGGCAAGGCTGTTCTCTTCAAGCGCTTTGCCGATATCGACGCCATCGATCTTGAGGTCGATACCACCGATATCGACGCCTTCATCAATGCGGTGCGTTATCTGGGACCGTCGTTCGGCGGCATCAATCTCGAGGATATCAAGGCCCCCGACTGTTTCATCATCGAAAGCCGCCTGCGCGAATTGATGGATATTCCGGTTTTCCATGACGATCAGCACGGCACCGCGATCATTGCCGCAGCCGGCATGATCAATGCGCTCCACATGACTGGACGCGACATCAAGACGACGAAACTCGTCTGCAATGGCGCGGGTTCGGCCGGTATTGCCTGTATAGAACTGATCAAGGCCATCGGTTTCCCGTCTGAAAACGTCACGCTTTGCGACACCAAGGGCGTCGTCTGGCAGGGCCGCGAAGAAGGCATGAACCAGTGGAAATCGGCGCATGCGGTGAAAACCTCGGCCCGCTCATTGGCTGACGCCGTCAAGGGAGCCGACATTTTCTTCGGTGTGTCCGCCAAGGGCGCGCTGACCAAAGACATGGTCGCTTCCATGGCGCCCAATCCGATCATTTTCGCCATGGCAAACCCTGATCCGGAAATCACGCCCGAGGAAGTTGCGGAAGTGCGCGATGACGCCATCGTCGCAACCGGACGCTCGGACTATCCCAAT
>JAATGD010000104.1 GCA_015654965.1 Hyphomicrobiales bacterium | reverse complement strand
GGCGAATAGGGAATGCCGACGCGCGCGAAAAGCAGGCGCATATAGTCGTAGATTTCGGTGACGGTGCCGACTGTCGAGCGCGGATTGCGGCTTGTGGTTTTCTGCTCGATTGAAATGGCAGGAGACAATCCGTCAATCTGGTCGACATCCGGTTTTTGCATCATTTCAAGAAACTGGCGCGCATAGGCCGAAAGGCTTTCGACATAGCGGCGCTGGCCTTCGGCATAGATCGTGTCAAAGGCAAGGGAGGATTTGCCCGAACCGGAAAGCCCTGTCATGACGATAAGCTTGTCACGCGGCAAATCGAGATCGACATTCTTGAGATTATGTTCGCGTGCGCCACGTATGGAAATGAATTTCTGATCGCTCATTCCGCGTCCTGCCTGCCTTGATGTCATCTTTATGTCATTGGAAATGGTATCACGGGAAAACTCCCTGCCACTTCCTCATATGGTGCAAAACCCGCCGGAAAGAAGGTTTTGCCCTCTGATTTATTGTTGTTCTAGCATTGGAACAAAGATCGAACAACCAGCCTTCTGATAGGCGATACGAAATGTGAACGCAAGAGCATTGCCAGAGCATTGACTGAGGCTCCTGACAGGCGCAGACTATATCTGTCGCTTAGTGAAGAGGTATTGTTGAGGGATGACAATATCGCCAAGCGGTTCACGAAGAGCGATCAAATCCAGTGCGGAGGTAAAGGAGCATGAGTCCACCTGACCATACTGTCCGGCTTTCCTGAAACGGAAAGCACAATCGATTTCATCAATGATCGTCTGTTTTCGTCAGGAATGATCAATCATTGAGTGATGTGTCGATTGCAGAAAACCTGTTCATGCGCGGAATGAATTGGCCGTGCGCTGGCGCATTCCGGGAAATTTGTTGGCGAATGATTGCCAACATACGAGCTTTGCTCCAAAATGAGCCCTGCGCGCCAGAGAAACAGTGAGCGGCAGGGCTTTTGTGTGGTGCTTCCTGTGTCGGGCTTCAGGGAATTACCCCGATATCCAGTTATTTGCCTGAGAATTGTTCATCGCGAATGAAAAAACGTGATCTTTTCTATATTCATCCCTTGCAATTTGAACAAAACAAGAACATAAACATCTGTGGAACATTCATATTTCCGCCTACCGGATTGCGTACGCGAGCGCTTCATTCCTGTAAGGTATGTTCAGATTAACATGAGACGGTGCCAGGGGGGTGCCTGATCATCTTTTGTAAGATGCCCGTGCCAGACCATGTCAGCTGCATGGATATGTAGGCAGGGCTTATATGAATCCGGAGTAAGTTTTCGATGGCTGGTAGCGTCAACAAGGTCATTCTGGTCGGCAATCTCGGAGCCGATCCGGAAATTCGGCGTCTCAATTCAGGCGACCAGATTGCCAATCTGCGCATTGCGACCTCGGAAAGCTGGCGCGACCGTCAGTCCGGTGAGCGCAAGGAACGAACGGAATGGCACAGTGTGGTCATTTTTAATGAAAATCTGGCCAAGGTTGCCGAGCAATATCTGAACAAGGGTGCCAAGGTTTATATCGAAGGCGCGCTTCAAACCCGCAAATGGCAAGACCAGAACGGCAATGACCGCTACACGACGGAAATCGTGTTGCAGAAATTCCGTGGCGAGTTGCAGATGCTCGACAGCCGTGGCGAAGGTGGCGATCAGGGCCGTTCGTTCGGCGGCGGCAATAATAATCGTGGCCAGATGCAGGACTATTCCGGCGGCAATGATTTTGGCTCGTCCGGTCCGTCCTCGTCTTCAGGCGGCGGCAATTTCTCGCGTGACCTTGACGATGAAATTCCGTTCTGAAACAGCACGCGGCACTTGACTGGAAATGTTTCAAACCCCGCTTCATGCGGGGTTTTTCATTGAGGCAAAAGACAGGCCCTCTTCAGGCATTGTTTTATAAAAACAATGTATTAAGATCATATAACACAATGATATTATTCATTGGATGTTTCGATCGACAATTCCATGCGGTCGGCCGAAAACCGTGTCAGGGAATATTGCAACGGGGTGCCGTCCGGGTCGATATTGATGGCACGCGCCACAAGCACGATAGCTCCGGGTGAAAGATTGAGATGTTTCAGATCATCCGAATCCGCATGCTGGGCGGAAATGACGGTCGATTTTCGGAAATAGTCCTCAATGCCGGATTTTTGCAAAGCGCGAGTGATCGATCCAGATTCGGCATAGTCTTCTGAAAAATGCGGAAAACGCGCCGCATCGAGCCAATGGGTGGCGCGGGATACGGGGTGGCCATCGGCACGGTTAGTTGTATCAAGCCGGATGACTTCACTGCCTATTGTCAGGGCCAGTGCTTTTGCGACATCGTTTGGAGCGATTTCCAGCATGGAGCCGATCAGCGTGCCAGTCACTTCACCGGCCTGCGCGGCCAGCGATTGGGAAATGCGGGTGCGACGGCCGATCTGGTAGGTGAGGCGTCTTGCATTGGCGACAAAAGTCCCACGTCCCTGTTCCGCGCGCAAAACACCTTCCTGCGTCAAGGCTGCAATGGCGCTGCGTACCGTGTGACGATTGACGCCGAAACGCTCCGCCAGCGCCATTTCGGTAGGCATGCGCTCACCGGACTGCAATTTGCCGGCCATGATATCGCTGCGTATCTCTTCGCTAATCTGCCGCCAGATCGCAACGCCACTGTTTCTTTCAACACGTTTGGCTTTTGTCATCAATTGTCATCGTCCTGTCATTGGCAGGGGGTATTTATTTTGATATTGTACAGTTGTCTATATAAATAGACATTACGGTATTCCAATTACTCGTACCAACAAGGCGGATAAACGCATGCATAGCACGGATCAAGGGGGAGTAAACGCTAGCGCAAAAAATGCCGACGCGCTTGATGCGATAAAGCTGGCGCGTCAGGCTTCCATGGCAATTCTTGCGCGTGCGAATAGCGTGGATCTGAAGGCATTGTGGCAGGCTTGGAGAGACAAGCCGGAATTTGAAATCTTGCGCGGCCCGCAAACAGGTCTGGTCATGTTGCGCGGACGCATTGGCGGTGGCGGCGCACCCTTCAATGTCGGCGAGGCGACAGTCACGCGTGCCACTGTGCGGCTCGCGGATGGAAATGTCGGACATTCCTATGCGCTGGGGCGCGATCAGGAAAAGGCGCGGCTGGCAGCTTTGTTCGATGCGCTCTGGCAAAACGAGGCTCATCGCGATGCCGTCAAATCGCAAGTGCTCGATGTGTTGAGCGAAAAGCTCGATCAGGCCGACACAAAAGCCCGTCACGAGGCAGCCGCCACCAAAGTCGATTTCTTCACAATGGTTCGGGGAGACAACTGATGCGCCATTCTTCGCAAATTTTTGAAGGTGGATTTACCAATCCAGTTGCGGATGCGCAGACGGCGTTTCATGCGCTTATGAATGCCATGGCCAATCCAGGGCAGGTATTTCCCTTGTCGCCTGTGACCATGCCGCCGCAGCCCTTGACACCGGAACTCGGTGTTGTGGCTGTAACCTTGCTCGATCATGACGCGACGCTCTGGTGCGACAGCATGATCGCCAGCGATGACAATGCCTCGGCATGGCTGACATTTCATACCGGCAGTCCACGGGTCGACAGTCCGGCCTTGGCACAATTCGCTTTGGTGACAAATGCTTCCCATATGCCGCGCCTTGCTGATTTCGCACAAGGCGAGCCTGAATTTCCTGACCGTTCGACCACCATCATTCTGGCTGTCGCGTCACTCGAACAGGGGCGGGGGCTTGTCCTGCAAGGTCCGGGGATTGAGAGCGGATGCACGCTCTTTGTCGATGGCCTGCCGCAGGATTTTGTCGCGCAATGGCAGGCGAACGGATCGCAATACCCACTGGGTGTCGATCTCATTCTGGTTTGCGCCAATTTTGTCGCAGCCTTTCCACGCACCACGCGTATCAATCTTCTGGAGGGCTGAATATGTATGTTGCCGTCAAGGGTGGTGAAGCGGCCATCCGCAATGCCCACCGACTTCTGGATGATCGCCGCAGGGGGGATCGGTCGGTTCCCGCACTCAGTCTCGACCAGATTGCCGAACAACTGGCGCTGGCGGTTGATCGTGTCATGGCGGAAGGTTCGCTCTATGATCGGGAACTGGCAGCCCTTGCTGTGCGCCAGTCGCGCGGTGATCTGATCGAGGCGATTTTTCTCGTCCGCGCCTATCGCACCACCTTGCCGCGTTTTGGCTATTCGCGCCCGATGCAAACCGAAAATATGCTGATCGAGCGGCGCATTTCCGCGACTTACAAGGATTTGCCGGGCGGTCAGATGCTGGGTGCTACTTTCGATTATACCCACCGTCTGCTTGACCCAACGCTTGGCAGAGATAATCCGGTTGACGTGCCGGAAATGCGTGAATCCGAACCGGAAGAGACACCGCGTGTCACCGATATTCTTGGTGCAAATGGCATGATCGAAGAGGATGGCACCATGCCGGACGATCATGAACCAGGTGATCTCACCCGTTCGCCATGGACTTTCCCGATGCCACGTGACCTGCGCTTGCAGGCTTTGGCGCGCGGCGATGAGGGATTTCTGCTCTCGCTCGGTTATTCCACCCAGCGCGGTTATGGCAATTCGCATCCCTTTGTTGGCGAAATCCGCATTGGCGAAGTGGAGGTCGAGTTTAATGTGCCGGAGCTCGGCTTTGCCGTTTCGCTGGGGCGCGTGCAACTGACCGAATGCCAGATGGTCAACCAGTTCAAGGGATCGGCAAAACAGCCACCGCAATTCACCCGCGGCTATGGGCTGGTGTTCGGCCAGAGCGAACGAAAAGCCATGTCGATGGCGCTGTGTGACCGCGCACTCAGGGTACGCGAATTCGATGCCGACGTGACGGCACCGGCGCAGGATGAGGAATTTGTCATTTCGCATTCCGATAATGTTCAGGCAACCGGCTTTGTCGAACACCTGAAACTGCCGCATTACGTGGATTTTCAGGCTGAACTCGAACTCATCCGCCGGATGCGGTCCGAATATGAAGAAGCTCAAGCACAGGCCCAATCGAAGGAGGCCGCCGAATGAGTGATTTGGCTCAATATAATTTCGCCTATCTCGATGACCAGACCAAGCGGATGATCCGTCGCGCCATTTTGAAGGCCATCGCCATTCCGGGCTATCAGGTGCCTTTCGCGAGCCGCGAAATGCCGATGCCTTACGGCTGGGGCACGGGCGGCGTGCAGGTAACGGCCTCGATCCTCGGCCCAAACGATGTCCTCAAGGTTATTGATCAGGGCGCTGATGACACCACCAATGCGGTTTCGATCCGTGCCTTTTTCCAGAAGACGGCGGATGTGGCGGTCACGACCCATACGGGTGAGGCGACCATCATTCAGACGCGCCACCGCATTCCCGAATATCCGCTGAAGGCGGGGCAGGTAATTGTCTATCAGGTGCCGCAGCCCGAGCCGTTACGGTTTCTGGAGCCGCGTGAGACGGAAACCCGCAAGATGCATGCGCTGTCAGAATATGGCCTCATGCATGTGAAGCTCTATGAAGATATCGCCCGTCACGGCCATATCGCCAAGACATATGATTATCCGGTGATGATTGAAGGACGGTATGTCATGGCTCCGTCACCGACGCCGAAATTCGACAATCCGAAAATGCACATGTCTCCCGTGCTGCAGCTTTTCGGGGCTGGGCGCGAAAAGCGCATCTATGCCGTCCCCCCTTATACGCAGGTCGTGAGCCTCGATTTTGAGGATCATCCCTTCGAGGTGCAGAAATTTAAGGAACCCTGCGCGCTCTGCGCTGCCCGCGGCGTTTATCTCGACGAGGTGGTGCTGGATGACAAAGGTGGCTCGATGTTCGTCTGTTCTGATACCGATTATTGCGAAGAGCGGCAGGCCGCTGGGCATTTTGGGCACCTCGCAGCCAACAATCAGGAGGCGGCACAATGAGTGAAGAAGCGCTGCTGAAAGTTAGCAATCTTTCAAAATTCTATGGTCACCGCCGCGGTTGCGAGGATATTTCTTTCTCGCTCTGGCCCGGTGAGGTTTTGGCCATCGTCGGTGAATCAGGCTCGGGCAAGACGACGTTGCTCAATGCGCTCGCCACACGGCTTGAGCCGACTTCCGGCACAGTCGAATATCGCATGCGTGATGGCGCGTTTCGCGATCTTTACAAGCTGGGCGAGGCGGAGCGTCGTTTTCTCATGCGTACCGACTGGGGCTTTGTGCATCAGAACCCCGCTGACGGCTTGCGGATGACGGTTTCAGCGGGTGCCAATGTCGGTGAAAGGCTGATGGCGGTCGGTGAGCGGCATTATGGCAATATCCGCGCAAATGCCACGGAATGGCTAGGGCGGGTGGAAATTGCCGCCGACCGCATCGATGATCAGCCGCGTGCCTTTTCGGGCGGCATGCGCCAGCGATTGCAGATTGCCCGTAATCTGGTCACAGCGCCACGCCTTGTTTTTATGGACGAGCCGACCGGCGGTCTCGATGTTTCGGTGCAGGCACGATTGCTCGATCTCTTGCGCAACCTTGTCAACGATCTGGGGCTTTCGGTCATCATCGTCACCCATGATCTGGCTGTCGCGCGTCTTCTATCGCATCGCATCATGGTCATGAAAGATGGCCATGTCATCGAGCAGGGGCTGAGCGACCGCGTTCTGGATGACCCGCAAGCGCCTTATACGCAATTGCTCGTCTCATCCATCCTTCAGGTATAGATGAGTTAAAACAAAAATATATCGCATTATTTTCATGTTTTTATGAAATCCATGCGCGAGGTGAAAAATGTCCTATTTGCAAACAGCGTCCCCGCTGACTCTCATTGAGGTCGCAAAGAATTTTACCATGCATTTGCAGGGCGGCATCACGCTTGCCGTGGTCGGCAATGTCAGTTTTGACTTGAAAACTGGCGAATGCGCGGTTCTCGGCGGGCCTTCGGGGGCGGGCAAAAGCTCGATCCTGAAAATGATCTATGGCAATTATGCCGCCAATAGCGGCTCGATCATGGTCCGTCATGGAGAGCGGTCTATCGATCTGGCGCAGGCCGATCCGCGTGACGTGCTGGAAGTGCGCCGCAACACGATTGGTTATGTCAGCCAGTTTCTACGCACCCTGCCGCGTGTTGCGGCGCTTGATGTGGTGGCGGAACCCTTGATTGCGCGGGGCGTGGACCGGGATGCGGCCATGGAACGCGCCCGTGATCTCCTGGCGCAGCTCAACCTGCCGGCTCGCCTGTGGAGCCTGCCGCCTGCGACTTTTTCGGGAGGCGAGCAGCAGCGCGTCAATATTGCGCGCGGCTTCATTACCGATCACCCGATCCTGCTTCTTGATGAGCCGACCGCTTCCCTTGATGCGAAAAACCGCGCCGTCGTCGTCAATCTCATCCGCACCAAGAAGGCGGCAGGTGTGGCGATGCTCGGCATTTTCCATGACGAAGATGTACGCAAGGAAGTCGCTGACCGCATCATCGACGTGACTGCATTTGCGCCGCAACGGGCAGCATGACTGAAAGAAAAGACATGACACAGGAAACTATACTCAAAAATGCCCGCATGGTTCTACGCGATGAAATCGTCACCGGCTCGCTGCTGATCCGCGATGGCAAGATTGCCGCCATCAAGGAGGGCAACAGCCGTCTGGGCGAGGACATGGACGGCGATTATGTCATTCCGGGCCTGATCGAATTGCATACCGATCAGCTTGAAAGCCATTATGCGCCGCGCCCCAAAGTGCGCTGGAATGTCGATGCCGCAGTTCAGGCCCATGATGCGCAAGTGGCGGCTTCCGGCATCACCACGGTCTTTGACGCCATGCGTATCGGTAATGATTATGGCCGTGATTTTGACGGAACCGAAATGCGGATTTTGGCCGATGCCATTGAAAGCGGCGTGCGGGACAATCGCCTGAGAGCCGATCATTTCCTGCATTTACGCTGTGAGGTTTCGGCGGAGGATTGTCTTGAAGCCTTCGCATTGTTTGAGGATGATGACCGTGTAAAACTGGCTTCACTGATGGATCACGCGCCGGGGCAGCGTCAATTCGTTGATCTCGATGCCTATCGCACCTATTACATGCGCAAGCTGAAGGTGACGGATGAGGAGTTCCGCCTGCATTGCGAAAAGCGCATCGAAAGCTCCAATCTTCATTCGGCCAAACACCGTCGCGCCATCGCTGATATAGCTTCGGTGAAAGGCATTGCTCTGGCAAGCCATGATGATGCAACTATCGCCCATGTTGATGAATCGCTTGATCATGGTGTGCGCATTGCCGAATTTCCGACCACGATGGAAGCAGCCAATGCCTCCCAGAAGGCCGGTCTGTCGATCCTGATGGGTGCACCCAATATCGTGCGCGGCGGTTCGCATTCCGGCAATATCGCGGCACGCGATCTGCTCGACCATGGCAATCTCGATATTCTGTCGTCCGATTATATCCCCTTCAGCCTCATCCAGTCCGCCTTCAGCCTTACATCCGGGGAAAATGCGCTCGCCTTGCCCGATGCGATCCGGCTTGTGAGCGTCAATCCGGCCTCTGCGGTCGGCATGGAGGATCGCGGTGAAATCGCCGTTGGAAAACGCGCCGATCTGGTGCGTGTGCGTATGAAAGGCGCCATTCCTGTTATACGTATTGTCTGGCGCGAAGGCGAGCGGGTGCTGTGATGCAGGATATGGCGATGCAAGGAAAAGGCTGTTTTGTCGGTGTCGTCGGTCCCAGCGGCGCTGGCAAGGATACGCTGATGGATGCGGCTCGTGTGACGCTCAAGGACGATGCGCGGTTTCATTTCGTGCGCCGCATCATTACACGCCCGCAAATGCCCGGCACCGAAGATCATGACAGCCTTGATGAAGCGGCTTTCATCAAGGCGCAAGGCGAGGGCGCTTTCGCGTTCAACTGGCAGGCGCATGTATTGCATTACGGCTTGCCCAAGAGGCTTTGGACAGAAATCACTGACGGCAGGGTGGTGATTGCCAATATTTCGCGTCGTGTTCTCGATGATGTACGTCGTCTTTTCCCCTCACGCCGGATTATCCTGATTACGGCGCGGCCAGAGGTGCTTGCAGAGCGCCTCTTCGCACGCGGGCGCGAAAGCCGGGAAGAGATCGAACTGCGATTGCTGCGAGAAGTGCGTTTTGATCAAAAGGCGGATGATGTCGTCACAATAGACAATTCCGACACGGTTGAAACTTCCACAGCGAAATTCATTCAAACGCTTATAAAAATAATATAATAACAATATTTTATATAAATCATTTAAACCTGATCATAAGTTACAAAAACGTCATTCAGCCTTCATTGCCTTGTCATGAAACGCGCCAATAGTGAGTATGAACGGAGACAGGTTCATGCTTCAACTCAAAAAAGTAACGCGCCGCTATAATGACAAGCTGGCGGTTGCAGATGTCGATCTTGAGATCGAACCCGGCACATTTGTCGGCATTATCGGACGCTCCGGCGCGGGAAAATCAACGCTTTTGCGCATGATCAACCGCCTCGTGGAGCCATCCGATGGTTCTATCCATTGGGACGGACGCGATGTGACGGCCCTCAAGGGTGCAGGTCTTCGCGACTGGCGCGCACAATGCGCCATGATTTTCCAGCATTTCAATCTGGTGGATCGGCTTGATGTGCTGACCAATGTGCTGATGGGGCGGCTCAATTATGTCTCCACGCCCGCATCGCTTTTGCGCATCTGGAGCGATGAAGAGCGGCTGATCGCGCTATCGGCCTTGCAACAGTTTGATATTGCGCATCTTGCATCCCATCGCGCCGACGAACTTTCCGGCGGGCAGCAGCAGCGCGTGGCGATTGCCCGTGCGCTCGTGCAGCAGCCGCGCCTGATCCTTGCCGATGAGCCGATCGCCTCGCTTGATCCGCGCAATACCCGCTCCGTCATGGACGCGCTGCGCCGGATCAATCGCGAATATGGCATCACGGTTTTATGCAATCTGCATTCGCTCGACATTGCGCGCAGCTATTGCGACCGGCTGGTCGGCATGTCCGCGGGCCGGATCGTTTTCCGTGGCACGCCGTCGATGCTGACCGACATGGCATCGCGCGATCTTTACGGCATGGAAGCCGACGATGTTCTCGACGCCGCGCAGGCGGGTGAAGCACCACCGATACAGGTTCCGCAACCGGCAGCAACCGTGTTGCACCAGATTTCCGCCTGAGCAGAAAAGCTCTGGAAAATGACAATTCAAAACAGGGATTAACAGGAGAACCCCATGTTCAACCGTCGTTCTTTTCTTGTGGCCGCCGCGCTGACCGCCACAATGTCGTTTCATGCACAGGCTGCCGACTGGAGCAAGGATTACCCGGAACTCGTTCTGGGCGTCATTCCATCGGAAAACGCCTCCACCACCTCGGATCGCTATGCCCAGCTGACCTCTTATCTCGGCAAGGAACTGGGGACCAAGGTGACGCTGCGCGTTGCCAATGACTATGCGGCGGTGATCGAAGGCCAGCGCGCCGGTAATATCCAGATCGCCTTTTATGGTCCGGCATCCTATGCCCGCGCCGCCATGACCGGCGTTGAGACGACACCGCTCGTCAACCAGCGTCATGACACCGGCGTCAATGGCTATTATTCCGTGCTTTATGTGCGTGCCGACAGCCCGTACAAGACCATGGAAGACCTCAAGGGCAAGACGCTTGCGCTCGTCGATCCCAACTCGACCTCAGGCAATAATGCGCCGCGCTTCTTCCTCAATCGTGAAGGCTATAGCGTCGACAGTTTCTTTGGTAAAAACTTCTTCTCCGGCAGCCACGAAAATGCGCTTCTGGCGCTTGCACAAGGCACGGCTGACGCTGCCGCCAATTCGTGGAACTCGGAAGACGATTCCAACCTGACCCGTATGGTCAGCCGTGGTGTTCTGAAGGATGCCAATGGTAAGGCGCTGACCAAGGATGATTTCCGTATCATCTTCAAGTCCGATTTCCTGCCCGAAGGTCCCTTCGCCGTCTTGACCACCCTGCCGGCACAGCTTCAGGCGGATATCAAGCAGGCTTTCCTCGATATGCCAAAAAAGGACAAGGCCGGTTTTGACGCTTTGTCCGATGGCAAGGATCTGGAATTCGTGCCGACCGAAGCCAAGGAATACGAGCCGATCATCGAGATGCTCAAGTTCAACGACAAGGCACGCAAGTCCTGATCGCCAAAACATTTGAAATGGCCGGAACCTTGATGGTTTCGGCCATTTTCATGAGGAAAATCGCATGACGATATCTTCTCTCGATGGAAGCAGCGCCAAAAACCTGCTTGCCGATTATCGACGCGAGGTCGGCAAAAAGCGCCTTTATGGCATCGGCCTGCTGCTCGTCTTCGCCGCCTTGGCAATCGCGGCGTCCGTCGTAGCGGATGTGCGTCCCGCGACGCTTGTGCAAAATCTTTTCCGTTTCACGAATTATCTAGGCCGTATCCTGCCTGATATTCATATCGCCACTTTCTGGAGCGATGTGCAGGCATGGTATTGGAATCTTGGCGGTTGGCTAAAACTGCTGCTTGAAACCTTGCTGATCGCCTATCTCGCGACCCTGATTGGTGCCGTAATCGCTTTTTGTGCCTCCTTTTCTGCTTCATCCAATATGAGTCCCAACGCCAAGGCGGGCTTTGTGACGCGTCGCGGGCTGGAATTGCTGCGCACCGTCCCTGAAATCGTCTTTGCGCTCTTGTTCGTCATCGCCTTCGGTCTTGGGCCGATGGCCGGTGTGCTGGCTTTGATGCTGCATACGATCGGCGCCCTGGGAAAACTTTTCTCGGAAGTGGTCGAAAATATCGACATGCGTCCGGTGGAAGGCATTCGCGCTTCCGGCGGCTCTTCCTTGCAGGTGATCCGCTTTGCGGTGCTGCCGCAGGTTGCGGCCAATTTCGCTTCCTACGGGCTTTTGCGTTTCGAGATCAATGTGCGTGGCGCTTCCGTCATGGGCTTTGTCGGGGCAGGCGGCATCGGGCAGGAACTGCTCACCTCAATCCGGCAATTCTATTACAGCGATGTGAGCGCCATTCTGCTCATGATTATCGTCACCATCGTCGTTATCGATCTCTTTACCCAACGCGTGCGTCGCGCACTTCTCGGCCGTATCGGCTGAAGGGAAGGTTATCTTGACTGACATTGCACAAAACCTGTCCCGCGAAGCGCACAGGCACGAAAACGAATTGCGGGCCGAACATGCCGCGCTTTTTGGCAACAGCCGCACATGGCGCAATCTGACCATTGCCGCAATCGGCATCATATTGTCGGTCGGCTTTGCTTTCTACTGGCTCGATTTTTCATTCCTGCGTATTTTTAACGGGCTGGGACGGCTTGTTGATTTCGCATGGATGATGATGCCGCCGTCCGCCCATGGGCGCTTTCCTCTTTACCTCTGGGCGATGGTCGAGACTTTGGCCATTGCCTATCTCGGAACGCTGCTGGCCGCACTCCTTGCTTTTCCCTTCGGGTTTCTTGCGGCCAAAAACATCATTCCCAATATCTTTCTGCATTTCGGCATCCGCCGTTTTCTCGATACGATCCGTGGTGTGGATACGCTGATCTGGGCGCTGATCTGGGTTTCCGTGGTGGGCCTGGGACCATTTGCAGGCATTCTCGCCATTGCCTGTTCGGATTTTGGCGCATTCGGCAAACTCTTCTCGGAAGCCATCGAAGGGGCGGATAAAAAGCCGGTCGAAGGCGTCGTCTCGTCAGGCGGGGGCAGGCTGCACGGTTATCGCTTTGGTATCTTGCCGCAGGTTCTGCCGCTGATCGGCAGTCAGGTGCTGTATTTCTTTGAATCCAACACCCGTTCGGCAACCATCATCGGCATTGTGGGCGCAGGCGGCATTGGAGCGCACCTAGCGGAGCAAATCAAGGTGCTCAATTTGCAGGATGTGTCGTTCCTGATCATCATGATCCTGATAGCGGTTGCCATCATCGACTGGTTCTCGTCAAAGCTGCGTCATGCGATGATCGGCAAGAAAGCGATGAAAACCGCTTAAAACGCAATCAGCGTCTTGACGCCATCGGCCACGAACTGCACGGCAAGGGCTGCCAGAATGACACCGAGAAGGCGCGTCAGGATAGAGCGACCGGTTTCACCCAGAAACCGGTCGATGCGTTCGGCCAGCAGAAGCACGACATAAGTGATGAGCAGGCACAGGAAAATGACGCCAACGAGCATGGCGCGCGCGCCAAAACCCTGAAAGGAATTGGAGGTGAGCACAATGGCTGAAATGGCACCCGGACCGGCGATAAGCGGGATTGCCAGCGGGAAGGCGGCAATATTGCGGATGTGATCCTTGGTGATCGCGACTTCCGCGCTCTTTTCCTTGCGCTCCGAGCGTTTCTCGAAAATCATCTCGAAAGCGATCCAGAACAACAGTAAACCACCGGCAACACGAAACGCGCCGATGGAAATGCCGAACATGCCAAGGATCTGCGCGCCCGCAATGGCAAACAGCACCATGACGGCAAATCCGATCACCGAAGCGCGCAGAGCGACCTGTCCACGATGATTGCGGTCCATGCCCGGCGTCAGCGCCAGAAACAGCGGCGCAAGACCGGGCGGGTCGATGGTGACGAGCAGGGTCACGAAGGCGCTGAAAACCGTATCGTAAAAACCCATGCCCGTTTTACTCCCTCGAATGGAATGATATGCTTGATCGAACGGCCCGACTGTAAACGATACGGGGTGAATGGTCGACGTAAAGCGCGCAATCGGATGGCGGTCATGCGCAAGGTTTATGTGAATATCTTGTAACCATCTGATTTATATAGCAGAATTAGCGGGCTAGAATGGCCTCGAAATTAGCGTTTTGTGCTGTTTTCCTTTATAAGAAGACTTTATCGATTCTGTTGAGAAAGATATCTGAATAGTGTCAGATCAAGCACCTCCACCCGGTTCCGGTGACATGCATGATGGTCCTCTGGGCCCAAGCGGTATCGAACCGATTTCCATCATTGAGGAAATGCAGCGCTCCTATCTCGATTACGCCATGAGCGTTATCGTGAGCCGTGCGCTTCCCGACGTGCGCGATGGCTTGAAGCCCGTGCACCGGCGCATTCTTCATGCCATGAACGAGATGAACCTCTCCTATAACCGGCCCTACCGTAAATCGGCCGGTGTCGTGGGTGAGGTCATGGGTAAATATCACCCGCATGGCGACGCTTCCATTTACGATGCCCTCGTGCGCATTGCGCAGGACTTTTCGCTGCGCGATCCGCTTGTCGACGGGCAGGGCAATTTCGGGTCCATCGATGGCGATCCGCCTGCGGCGATGCGTTATACCGAATGTCGTCTGGAAAAGGTGACCGAATCCCTCCTGTCGGATATCGATAAGGACACGGTCGACTTTCAGGACAATTATGACGGTCGCGAGCATGAACCTGTGGTTCTGCCGGCACGTTTTCCGAACCTGCTTGTCAATGGTTCGGGCGGTATCGCGGTCGGCATGGCCACCAATATTCCGCCGCATAACCTTGGCGAAGTCATCGACGGCTGCGTGGCGCTGATCGAAAATCCGGCCATCGAACTCGAAGAGATCATGGAATTCATCCCCGGCCCGGATTTTCCGACCGGCGGCATTATTCTCGGGCGCGCGGGCATCAATTCGGCCTATACGACCGGGCGTGGCTCGGTGATCATGCGCGGACGCGTGGCGATTGAACCCATGCGCGGTGATCGTGAAGCCATCATCATCACCGAGGTTCCCTATCAGGTGAACAAGGCCTCGATGATCGAGAAAATGGCCGAACTGGTGCGCGACAAGCGTATCGAGGGCATTTCCGATCTGCGCGACGAATCTGACCGTGACGGCTATCGCGTCGTGGTGGAACTGAAGCGCGATGCGGTTGCCGATGTGGTCTTGAACCAGCTTTATCGTTATACGCCGCTACAGACCTCTTTCGGCTGCAACATGGTGGCGCTCAATGGCGGCAAGCCGGAGCAGATGACACTGCTCGACATGCTGCGCGCCTTCGTTGCCTTCCGCGAGGAAGTGGTGACGCGCCGCACGAAATTCCTGCTCAACAAGGCGCGTGACCGTGCGCATGTGTTGGTTGGTCTGGCCATTGCGGTTGCCAATATCGACGAGATCATTGCGCTCATCCGCCGTGCGCCTGATCCGGCAACGGCGCGCGAACAGTTGATGGAGCGCCGCTGGCCCGCCGCCGATGTGGCCCCGCTTATTCGTCTCATCGACGATCCGCGACATAAACTCAACGATGACAGCACCTATAATCTGTCGGAAGAGCAGGCGCGCGCCATTCTCGATCTGCGCCTGCAGCGCCTCACAGCACTCGGTCGCGATGAAGTCGCGGACGAATTGAACAAGATCGGCGAGGAAATTCGCGATTATCTGGATATTCTTGGCTCACGCACCCGCGTGATGACAATCGTCAAGGATGAGATGATCGCGGTGCGTGACGAGTTCGCCACCCCGCGCCGCACCGAGTTCGGTCTTGGTGGCG
This sequence comes from Hyphomicrobiales bacterium, assembly GCA_015654965.1. GTDB lineage: Bacteria > Pseudomonadota > Alphaproteobacteria > Rhizobiales > Rhizobiaceae > Brucella. The sequence continues at coordinate 198 of JAATGD010000104.1, read as the reverse complement.
CGGAAATGGACGACGAGGATCTCATTGCCCGCGAGGATATGGTCGTCACCGTCAGCCATGCCGGTTATATCAAGCGTGTGCCGCTCGTAACCTATCGCGCCCAGCGCCGTGGCGGCAAGGGACGTTCGGGCATGGCGACGAAGGAAGAGGATTTCGTCACGCGCCTGTTCGTGGCCAACACGCACACGCCGGTGCTGT
>JAATGD010000036.1 GCA_015654965.1 Hyphomicrobiales bacterium | reverse complement strand
GGCCTTTGAAAACCCGCTTCCAGAGCGGGTTGAAGCCGATGCGGTAGACGAGTTCGGCAGGGCGCTCGACGTTCCATATGGCAAGGTCGGCATCCTTGCCCGCTTCAATGGTTCCGATGCGATCAAGAAGGCCCAGCGCGCGGGCCGCTTCGCGTGTAACGCCGGCGATGCATTCGTCCACAGTCATGCGGAAAAGCGTCGCGCCCATATTCATGGTCAGCAGCAGCGAGGTGAGGGGCGATGTGCCGGGGTTGTTGTCGGTGGCAAGCGCCATTTTCGTGCCTGCGGCGCGGAAGGCTTCGACCGGCGGCTTCTGCGTTTCGCGGATGAAATAATAAGCGCCGGGAAGCAACACGGCCACGGTTCCGGCTTTCGCCATTGCTGCTGCACCTTCAGCGTCGGTATATTCGAGATGGTCCGCCGAAAGCGCGTTGTAAGATGCGGCCAGCGCTGCGCCATGCAGGTTGGAAAGCTGGTCGGCGTGGAGTTTGACCGGCAGGCCATGCGCCTTTGCAGCATCGAAAATATGGGTGATTTCATCGGGCAGGAAAGCGATTCTTTCGCAGAACCCGTCCACGGCATCCGCAAGGCCAAGCGCTGCGATTGCGGGCAGCATATCATTGGCGATGGCGTCGATATAACGGGCCTTGTCGCCATTCATTTCCGGCGGCAGCGCGTGGGCGCCGAGGAAAGTGGTGCGAATAGCGACAGGGCGTTCATGCCCAAGGCGGCGTGCCGCCTTCAGGGCCTTGATCTCGTTTTCGCGGTTGAGGCCATAGCCGGACTTGACTTCAACCGTGGTGACACCCTCGGCAATCAGCGCGTCGAGGCGCGGCAGGGTTTCACGGACCAGATCGTCTTCGCTGGCTGCACGCAGGTTTTTGAGCGAAGAAACAATGCCACCACCCGCCCGCGCCACCTCTTCGTAACTGGCACCATTGAGACGCAACTCGAACTCATGGGCGCGGTTGCCGGCATGAATGAGATGGGTGTGGCAGTCGATGAGGCCGGGGGTGACCAGCCGGTTCTCGCAGTCGATCCGCTCGAAAGCGGCATATTCGGCAGGCAGCGCCGATTGCGGTCCCGCATAGGCTATCTTGCCGTCCTTAACAACGATTGCGGCCTCATTGATAAGGCCAAGCCCTTGCGCCTGCTCAGTCAGGGTGGCGACACGTGCATTGGCGAAAATGAAGCTGGTTTTGTTGTTCATGGTTGTTTTATTTATTCCCCTGTTTTGCAATAATGTATATACATATTAACAAGGACGCCAAGAGAAAAAATGCATCACGGCAAAATCTGTTGAAAATGGATATGTCTGTGAGGCGCAATGAGGAATGGGATCTGATGACGACAAGCACGGGTGCGGAACGGTTTATCCATGCGCAGCAGGCGCTTTTGGAACGTGGATGGGCAGAGGATGTGCGGCTTGGCTTGGCTCAGGGCAAAATTGCTTCTGTGGAAACCGGCGTTGAAGCCAAACCGGGTGACGAGCGCCACAAGGTAATCGTAGCTGGGATGCCCAATCTGCACAGCCACGCGTTTCAATATGGCATGGCGGGCCTTGCTGAACGGCGCGGACCATCGGCTGACAGCTTCTGGAGCTGGCGGGAGATCATGTACAGGTTCGCCCTGACCATGACGCCGGAACAGGCGGAGGCGGTCGCATTGCGGCTTTATGTCGATATGCTGGAAGCCGGTTTTACCCGCGTTGGCGAGTTTCATTATCTGCATCATGATCGCGACGGCACGCCCTACGGCAACATCTCGGAAATGGCGGATCGCATTATCTCGGCAGCACAAACTGCTGGCATTGGGCTGACCCTGTTGCCGGTTCTTTATGCGCATTCCGGCTTTGGTGGTGCCGATCCCAATGAGGGCCAGCGCCGCTTCATCAATGATATGCAGGGTTTTGCGCGTCTGATCGAGGGCTGTGAGAAGTCGCTGTCCGGCTTTGATGGCGCTATGCTTGGTGTGGCACCACACAGCCTGCGTGCCGTCACCCCGGATGAGCTGATATTTGCAACGAAGCTTTTGCCCGAGGCGCCGGTGCATATTCATATTGCCGAACAGATCAGGGAAGTAGAGGATTGCATTGCGTGGTCGGGGCAGAGACCTGTCGAATGGCTGCTTGACCATCAGGAATTGTCGTCGCGCTGGTGCCTCATTCACGCAACGCACATGACCGATGCGGAAACTTTGCGCATGGCTGAGACTGGTGCGATTGCTGGTCTTTGCCCGGTCACGGAAGCCAATCTTGGCGATGGTACATTTAATGCCACCGTCTTCCATGCCAATGGCGGACGCTTTGGTATCGGGTCCGATTCCAATGTGTTGATCGGCATTGGCGATGAGTTGCGGCAGTATGAATATTCGCAGCGTGTGCTGCATCGCGCTCGTAACGTTTTGGCGAAAAACGAAGGGTCGAGCGGACGGGCATTGTTTGATGGTGCCGTTCTGGGCGGCAATATCGCCATGGGGCGAGAGGGTGATTGCTTGAAAGAAGGCGCTTCTGCCGATTTCATATCGCTTGATATTGCGCGTCTGCCCCATGTAAAAGGGGATGCGGTTCTCGATGGCTGGATGTTCGCCGGTCGTGCACGTCCATCCGATGTTTGGGTGCGTGGTGTGAAACAGGTGGAGGGTGGACATCACCGCTTGCGCGAGAAAGCTGAGCGTGCTTTCCACAAAGTGATCGGCGAATTGCTGGGCTGATAAAAAATTAGCCAGCGGTCTTATTGCACCGCTGGCCTTGCGTATCATTTGGCGAAGGCAGACGCTGCCGCTTCCAGCCATATTGCGACCGCCACCGCTCCGGGATCGGGATTACCGAGTGCGCGTTCACCTATATAGCTTGAACGTCCCCGACGTGGCATCATGTCGGCGGTTGCGTTCGCTCCAGCGCGTGCGCCTTTTGCGGCGGCTGAAAGCTGGCTGATGCAATCGCTGCCTGATGTGGAGATAGCATCAAGGGCAGGCAGCAATGCGTCGACCATTGTCCGATCACCGGCATTTGCGCCGCCGAGCCGTGTGATCGTCGAAACACCTTTTTCAAAGGCATTGACAAAAGCGTGGGGGGCATTTGAATTGTCTGCAAGGGCTCTCGCCGCCGCGATGGCGAAGGCCGCATAGAGTGGTCCAGACGTGCCGCCAACATTTTTACGCAACGTTAGTCCCATGTCATAAAACACCGCATCAACGGGTTTGCCGCGCCATGTATCAAGCCTTCCGAGCAGGCTTTTTGCGCCACCAGCCAATGAATAACCAATATCGCCATCCCCGACTTTTCGGTCCATTTCCGTAAGTTCCGGTTCGGCCGTGATGATGGCCTCACAGCCAGCCTGAATGGCGCGGAGAACACAGTCAGGGATCTCGTTGCCGTGTCCCGTGATCACTTCATCTGCAAGCAATGGTGCGGCAATGATATTGATACCCTTTTCATTGATCCTCCCGGCCGAGGCGGGCCATGCAATGGCATTCGTGGGAGCGTCAAGGGCATCGAGAAGCGCATCATCGGCTTTCAGGATGCTCAGAGAAATACCAGCCATTTCAATGGCTGTGAGAAAGGTGCCGCAATAGGCACGCTCGACCTTGATATTACGCTGACGCAATATCGATAGAACATCATTGGCAACGATATTCATCTCCATGACGGGGGTGGAACCAAGGTTATTGACGATGACAGCGATCCGGTCCCCGGATTTTATTTTCCGGTTGGAAAGGATGGTTTCTATCAATATCTGCGCGATATCATGGGATGGCTGCATCGCAATGCGCCGAATACCCGGTTCGCCGTGAATGCCAAGCCCCAGCTCCATTTCATCATCGGCAATGGTAAAATTGGCTTTCCCCGCCGCAGGAACAGTGCAGGCAGAAAGGGCCGCCCCCATGGAGCCAACACGGCTGATCGCCTTGCGGGCGATTTCTGTGACGTCCCCGAGTGGCAATCCTGCTTCAGCGGCGGCACCCGCAATCTTGTGGACAAAAACCGTGCCGGCAATACCGCGACGACCTGCCGTCTTTTCCGCCGTTCCCAAGGCGGCGTCATCGTCGACGACGACCATTTGCGCAGGCAATCCTTCAGCTTGCAACATTTCAACGGCGAGGCCGAAATTCAAACGATCGCCGGTGTAATTTTTCACGATGACCAGGACGCCCTCAGGACCGGTTACAGCTTTGAGCGCTCTATAGACGGCATCACTGCTTGGAGAAGCAAAAACGTCGCCGCTGACAGCTGCGGTCAGCATGCCTTGCCCGACATATCCGGCATGGGCTGGCTCATGTCCCGCGCCACCGCCAGTCACCAAGGCGACCTTTCCGCTTTTGCGAAAACGGTCAATATCTGCACGAACCACGGTATTTTCATCGCCAAGAAGGGCCAGCGACGGGTTAAGCGATACAAGCCCTTCCAGTGATTGCCGGACGATGCGGTCAACATCGTTGATAAGTTTTTTCATGTGCGGCCTTCTCCTCCTGATGCGCGATATGAAGAATATTATGGATTGGAAGGGGAAAACTGACCAAGATTTGGCGAGAAAGCCCCTGTTATCTGGTGTCCTTCCCCCGGATAGATGATGTCGACATCGGTAACGAGTTCCGAGGAATGCCAGGTCCTGCGGTTCAGCAACAGACAGGCTGCATTCGTTTCTATCCCAAGGATGCTGGCCAGCGTTGCATCCGCGTTGATCGCCCGGATCGTGTGGGTCGCTTCGTTCCATGGAATATGCCCCAGAAGCCATGTTCCGGGGGGTGTTTCGGCGAATTCCTCATTTTGCACAGCAGCAACTTTTTCGAGGGATATAATCCGGTCTTCATAGGCTTGCGGCTTTTCATTGATGATATGCAGGCACAAAACACGCAAAACGGGATGGTTTGGTGCAAGCCCGAGTTCTGCGGCCTTGATCGCCGAAAGATATTCAATCCTGCGCAAAAGAATCTTGTGCGAGTATTGTTGTCCTGCGTCATCCGCTTCCTTGGCGAAGTCACGGATCTGCATGAACATCACATTTTCAGCCTGTGAGGACGAGACGAACGATCCGGCCTTGCGCCGTCGGTTGATCAGACCACGTTCCGAAAGACGCGACAGGACGCGGTTCACAGTCATGCGCGAGCATTTATATTCTTCCATAAAGGCGCTTTCACTGGGAATTTTGTCACCCGGCGCCCAATGGCCATTCAGGATTTTTTCCTCGATATCTTTTTGAATTTGTTCAGAAAGACTCAAGGGAACGTCAATTTTTTTCGTCATGTGCACCTTTTGTGCTTTCCTGTAATGTTTCAAATATTCTTCATTTATATAGACATAATTGAAAATTGTCCACTTTTCGGCGTTTTTTGTAATTTTCGCAATGAAATTTCATATTTAAAGCGCTAATATGATATTATATTTTCAATTTTATAAAATTTTTGCACATATCTAATTGACGGGATATCATTTTTGTACATACATATTACGTGGGAACTAAGCTGAATATAGCCATAACGGATACAAAGTGATCCAGAATAGGGGAGTATAGCATGCGTGCTATTAAGTCATTGATGATCGCTCTTTCGGTTGGAACGTTGCTCGCAAGTGCGGCATCGGCGGAAGATTTTGCAGAGGTTGTTGGTTCGGGATTGCCTGCTCTTGAAAAAGATCAGGCTTTGTTCGACAAGCTGCCGAAGAGCATTCAGGATGCCGGCGTTATAACGATCGCAACCGATGCCAATTATCCTCCGTGTCAGTCTTTCGCCTCGGACAACAAGACCATCATCGGTTATGAACCGGATTTGTGGAATGCCATAACGCAGAAGCTGGGCATCAAATACAATGTTGAATCCATCGCTTTCGCGGGGCTTATTCCCGGTGTTGAAAGCAGTCGCTACGATATGGCGTCTGAATGCATCTCGGATAATCTGGAGCGCGAAAAGCGGGTAAGTTTTGTTGTTCATGCCTATGCAACGGGCGCTGTCTATACATTGGCTGATAACAAGACCATCACGTCTGATCCCAAAAGCCTGTGCGGTCTGACGGTGGGTGTCCAGCAGGGCTTTGATTTCATCAATGTGGTTAACAAGGTCATGACACCGCATTGCGAGAAAGCCGAGCTTCCCGCTATTAAAGCCAATGAATACCCGTACGGTGACGCTGTTCTGCTGGCACTTTATTCAAACCGGGTTGATTTCGTCCTCAACAATCTGGCAGCGGCCCGAGCCATTGAAAAAGCGGCTCCTCGTCCTGTCCGTCTTGAAGAAAACCGTCTTCTGCCGAAATATTATAACGGCATGGTCGTGAAAAAGGACAATATGCAGCTGGCGGAAGCACTGCTTGCAGCCCTGAAGGCTGTGCATGAAGAAGGCGTCTATGACAAGGTCATGGCCAAATGGGGTATTTCTGCTCTCGCCCTCAAGGCGCCGGGCATCAATCTTGCTTCTAGTAAGCCTCTTGAATACCCCAAGCCCTGAATTAAGCCGATCCTAATCGCGGGCTATCCAATGCCCATTGCATGGATGGTCCGCGCCTTTCCGCGAAGGAATGATTATGTCCAGCATTCGAGGCAGTGTCGGCAAGAGCAAAAAACTCAGTCACCCTGCCGCACATCTTGTCATTGTGCCACGCAACAGCCGTCTCAAATGGCTTCCTGCTGCAATTATCCTGTTTTGCTCTCTCATGTTGATTGAAAGTGTCATGCTCAATCCGCGTTTTGAATGGCAGCTGGTCGGCAGCTATCTCTTCGACCCGCACATCCTGCGCGGATTGCAAACGACAGTGGTTCTCACCGTCATATGTATGATTCTGGGTATTATATTGGGGATCATCATTGCGGTCTGCCGCATGTCGGAGAACAGGATCATTTCCGGTTTTGCCAAACTCTACATATGGTTCTTTCGCGGTACGCCAATTCTTGTCCAGTTGATCTTCTGGTATAATCTGGCGGCACTTTTCCCCCAGCTTTCGTTTGGTATTCCTTTTACCGGGATCAGCTTGCTGGAAGGGAATACCAATCGCATCATAACGCCTTTTACCGCCGCCATCCTGGGGCTTGCCCTCAACGAAGGAGCCTATATGGCGGAAATCGTGCGCGCAGGTATTTCTTCTGTCGATACAGGCCAGAGTGAGGCAGCACGTGCCCTTGGCATGACGCGTCTCAAATCCATGTCGAGGATCATCCTGCCTCAGGCCATGCGCATCATCATTCCGCCTACCGGGAATGAAACCATCGGAATGCTCAAGATGACCTCACTCGTCAGCGTCATCGCATTGTCGGATCTGCTTTATTCGGCGCAGTCCATTTATTCGCGTACCTTTGAAACCATACCGCTGCTGCTCGTTTGCTGCTGCTGGTATTTGTTCCTGACCAGCGTGCTCAGCATCGTTCAGGGGCGTATCGAGGCGCATTATGGACGGGGCGTCAACTCCCATGCAGGAGGCTGAAATGGGTGAACTCATGGTCGAAGCCATCGGTGTGGAAAAAACCATCGGCACACTCGAAATTCTCAAGGGTGTTGATTCCAGCGTCCAGCGCGGTGAGGTCGTCAGCCTCATTGGCCCATCCGGTTCAGGTAAATCAACCTTGCTCCGGTGCATCAATCACCTGACCAAAATTACTGGTGGTTATCTTGCCGTGGATGGTGAACTGGTGGGGTATCGCCGCGAAGGCAACAAGCTTTATGAACTGAGCGAGCGCGAAACGGCAGCCAAGCGCGCAGAGATTGGCATGGTGTTCCAGCGTTTTAATCTTTTTGCCCATAAGACAGCGCTCGAGAATATTATCGAGGCGCCTATTCAGGTCAAAAGAGAACCTCGTAAAGTGGCCCTCGAACGTGCACGCACACTTCTCGAAAAGGTAGGGCTTTCGCACAAGGCTGATTTTTATCCGAGCGAGTTGTCCGGCGGGCAGCAGCAGCGCGTTGCCATTGCCCGCGCGCTCGCCATGCAACCCAAACTGATGCTTTTTGATGAACCAACATCCGCACTGGACCCTGAACTGGTAGGCGAAGTGCTTGAAGTGATGAAGGCTCTGGTCGCTGACGGCATGACAATGGTGGTGGTGACGCATGAAATGAATTTTGCCCGCGATGTCTGTGATCGCGTGGCCTTCATGGATGAAGGACAGATTGTTGAGTGCAGCCCTCCGCAGGAATTGTTCGATCATCCCAAGTCCGAGCGCGCACGCAGCTTTCTGGCTCATGTGATGTAGCCGCGCCGATATTTCCTCTTCCGGAACGCTGGCAGGACAGCGCATGCGTATCCGGGAAAAAGCCCCCATCTTGCTGTTCGATATAGGAGACTTGATATGAATATTGATGAAGCCATCAAACGCTTCGAAAGCGAGCGCGAGCGCATCTGGCTGAAAAGCCCGGAAGATGTGGCAGCCTTGGGGCGTGGTGAAGTACCGCGTGGCACCGGCTCACGTGGCCAGTACCTGAGCACCATCATTTTCGCGGAAGGTGAAACCCGCACGCTCGCCGACGAAATGCTCTGGGGCATTATTCGTGTCGGAGAAGACAGCCCTGATGCGGATTTGAAGACGCTTCAGGCTATCATTCAGCAGATCATTGGCTACAAGGCAGACTTTTTCGACTTTGTCAGCCTGCCGGAAGCCGCGGAACTGACGAAGCTTTATGTCGATGCTGCAATGTCCTGCACGTCGGTTGCGGAACTTGTCCGCCTGACCCACGCCATGCTCAGCTATGCCAATCGTCTGCATATGTGGGTTGATTTCATCCTGCCATGGGGACTGGGCGACGGTTTCCGCCGCAAATAAACGGCCGTATCACAAGAAATATTACGAGGAACTGAGAAGATGAAACTCAAAATGGCCGTTGACGGCAAGGATATTTGCACGATTGAAGTCTGGGAAGACAAGGTTCCCCATCTTGTCGCGGAGTTTCGCAAGAAGCTGCCCATGACAACCATGCTGCAGCATGGTAAGCTGATCGGTGACATGGTGTTCTTCACACTGCCGATCGTTGCTCCCTGGGAAAACAAGTACCTCACCGAAGAAGTGGGACGCGAGCGCAAGGCGAAATACGGAAGTGCTGCCGGTTCCGTCTGCTTCTACAGCACGCGTCAGCAATTCTGTGTCGTCTATGGTGACGATACGGCAGAAGAACCATTGCCAATTTCTTACATCGGCGAAGTTGTTGAAGGCAAGCTGGAGCTGAAAGTGACAGGTCTGGAAACCTGGTTTGACCAGAGCCGCACGGTTGAACTACGTATCATTGACTGACCTTGCAGTTATGCATGATCGAATACTGCTTCTTATCAAGAGGCAGTATTCTTTGTTATTTGAATTATTTATATGAGATCGTATCCGTTTTATATTGGGATTGAACACCTAACGCTCGGAGAAGAGATTTTCTCGCATGAAGTCGACGAAAACGCGGAGCTTGGCCGACATATGTCGGCTCGATGGCCAGAGGAGCCGGAACATTCCCTCATGAGCCACATGTTTTTCCAGCACTTTCCTGAACTGGCCACTTTTTAACTGATTCCGGATTGCGAAATCGGGCAGGCAGGCAATGCCAAGGTCTGCTGCAACCATATCGATCAAGGGTTCTATCGTGTTGGCCACCGCCGTTCGGGGCAGTTCAATGTCCACAAGCTTGCCATCTCCGGTGAGTGGCAATCGTTCCAGCTTGCCGCTGGTGGCGAAGCGATGATGTAGGCAAGCATGATGCTTGAGGTCCTCCGGCACTTTGGGGAGCGTATACCGTTCGCTATAGCCCGATGAACAGACGAGTATCAGCTGGAACGGTCCAAGGGAGCGCGTCATCAGACGTGAGTCACTCACATCGCCAGCCCGGATGACGGCATCAAATCCCTCATCGATCACATCGACCAGCCTGTCTGTGAAATCGAGGTCCAGTTCGATTTCAGGATATGCCTGCATGAAGGCGGTCAGTGTGGGCATCATCAACATACCCGCAAGTGGGAGGCTGACACGCATGGTGCCGCTGGGAGTATCGCGCGTGCTGGTGGCTTCCAGCTCTGCCGCTTCAAACTCACCGAGGATGCGTCGGCAGCGTTCGACAAAACATATGCCTTCCGGCGTTAATGTAACAATGCGTGTCGAACGATGCAGCAGACGTACACCCAGATGCTGTTCAAGGCGCGCTATGGCCTTGCCGACGGCTGACGAGGAAATGCCAAGCTGCCGACCCGCCGCCGTAAAATTCCTGGCATCGGCAGCCTCAACGAAAATCCTCAAAGTTCCGAACGTGTCCAACAGAGCCTCGTCATTTCAGAAAATAATTCCTCAATGTTCGGAATTATAGCGCAATTCTCTATGGATGCTATCTGCAATATGTCGAAAGCAAAGGCGTACAACCGGCACGATCGGGGACGTCCATTGCAAGCAAACATCCAGATTTCAGAGGCAGCCTATGAAAACGGCAAGTTCGACGACACAACCCCTTTCGGATCAATCGGACCATTCGGCAATATCTGCCGCGTCCCATGATCGGCTGCCGCTGGCAAACCTGCTGGCGCTGGCCCTGGCAACTATCGTGACCGTGTTGACCGAGGCGTTACCGGCGGGCATTCTGCCATTGATGAGCAGTGATATGGGGATTTCCGAGGCGCTTGTCGGCCAACTTGTTACGGTCTATGCGACCGGAACCCTTCTCACAGCGATTCCACTGACCGCGGCGACACAAGGCTTTCGCCGCCGTCCGCTTTTGCTGGTTGCTATCGGCGGCTTTGCGGTCGTCAATCTTGTCACCGCTCTCTCCACGAACTACGCGCTTATGATAACCGCCCGTTTCGCAGCCGGTGTTTTCGCAGGTCTTCTATGGGCCTTGGTGGCCGGTTACGCTGTTCGCATGGTGCCTGAGCACCTCAAGGGGCGGTCAATGACCATTGCGATGGTCGGCATTCCGCTGGCGCTGTCAATCGGCATACCGGCCTTCACCTTCCTCGCATTGCTGACCGGTTGGCGGGTGGTCTTCGGGATAATGAGCCTTTTCGCCTTGATCCTGTTACTCTGGGTCGCGCTACGGCTTCCCGATTTTCCCGGCCAGACGGGAGAACGTCGCTTGTCGCTTGTCGCCGTCACAAGGCTTGCGGGCATTGGTTCGGTTCTGCTTGCGACCTTCGCCTTCGTTTTGGCGCACAACATTCTCTATACTTATATCGCGCCATTTCTGCTACCCTCGGGCCTCAACGGACGCGTCGATCTCATTCTCCTCATTTTCGGGGCCATTGCACTGGTGAGCATCTGGATTGTCGGGATTTTCATTGATCGCTGGCTGCGGGAACTCGTTCTGGGGAGTACGGTTCTCTTTATCGCTGCCGCGCTGCTTCTGGCGCTCCAGAATACGAATGCGACAGCGGTTGTCATCGCCGTTCTGGTCTGGGGGCTTGCCTGGGGAGGTGCGGCAACGCTTTTTCAGACGGCTTCGGCCAAAGCGGCCGGGGAGGCGGCCGATGTCGCGCAGTCAATGATTGTCACGATATGGAACCTCGCCATGGCTGGCGGGGGCGTTATCGGAGGGCTTCTTCTGGAGAATGCGGGTGTCGCTGCCTTTCCATGGACGCTCATGGCACTTCTTGTTTTCACGCTCGTCATTGTTGCCTGTGCGCGGCAGCATGGTTTTCCCAAGGCGAAATATGGGCCGGTGCCATGAAGCGACAGCGTAATTTGCACTCTGTCATCGAAACCCGCCTGACGCGACGATCCTTTCACCTGTAATCCAGCTGGCGGCATCGGAGGCAAGAAAGACTGCCACCCTGCCGATATCATCCGGCTGACCGAAACGACCGAGCGGCGTGGCAGCGATGATCCGCCGTTCTGCCTCACCGCCGACAACCCCGTTGGCGCGTGTTCCTTCTGTCTCGACGCCACCCGGCGCGATGGTGTTGACACGTATGCCTCGCCAGCCCAGTTCCCGGGCGAGAGTGCGGGTTATGGCGTCAACGGCTGCCTTTGTGGCCGCATAGATCACCGCGTTGGCTTCAGGATTGGCGCTGGCGGTGGAGCCTATATTGATGATCGAACCGCCAGAAGCCGGGAAATGCTTTATCGCTTCCTGACAGACAAGGATTGTGCCGAGTACGTTCACATCGAACTGGTGATGAAACCCTTGCTCCGCCACTTCCTCTAGCGGCTCGAAAGAAAACACGCCCGCATTGTTCACAACGATATCGGGAGCACCGAAAGCGGATATGGTTTCGGCGAACAGGCGTTTGACCTCCGCGCGCTTTGAAATATCAGCCTGAACGGCATGAGCCCGTCCTCCTGCTTGCATGATCTCCTTGACGACCCGCGTGGCATCGGCGTGGCTCCCCGCATAGTTCACGGTGACGGCCGCGCCAGCTTTTGCCAGCGCCCGAGCAATGCCTGCTCCTATGCCTTTTGAAGCCCCCGTAACGATGGCAGTCCGGTTTTGAAGGACAAACATGTCAGCGGCCTTCCAGATCGATGACGATCTTGCCGAAAGCGCCGCGATCGAGATGATCGAGCGCGGATGCAAGTGCAGCCAGCGGATAGCACGTGTCGATCACGGGCCTGATACCGGTGCGATCAACCGCGGCGACGAGATCCTCCAAAGCCCTGCGGTGCCCGACGCCGATTCCATGGATCGTGAGATTTTTCAACATTAACGGCCCGGCGGAAGCCGCGATGTCAAAACCTTCCATCACGCCGATCTGGTAGATTCTGCCATTGATCGCTGCTGCCTGAACGGCCTTGGCCAGATGCGGCCCACCGACGAGTTCGAGGATGTGATCCGCACCATGATCACCGCG